>NZ_JAVJRX010000180.1:0-3426 GCF_040219735.1 Coleofasciculus sp. G1-WW12-02
CGAATATTGGACAGCAAGAGCTTTAGCCATTTCTTCCCATATTTCAAGTCGTTTTGATGGACTTAGGCGCTACAGTCCTTGTCTGTTAAGCTTTATGAGTCCTGAAAGCTGATAGTTTAGCATACTAAGTCCGGAAGAACCGGATTTTTGGTCATTGAGAGTTTGGCTGATCTTAATCTGACGTTGGAAAGCTTCGATAGCTTCATCGAGTCGTCTTTGTTTTTGGAATACTCTACCTAAGCAATTGAGTCCAATTACCAATGATTTTTGGTCATTGAAAGTTTGGCTGATCTCAATCTGACGTTGGAAAGCTTGGATGGCTTCATCAAACCGTCCTTGTTTTTGGAATACCAAGCCTAGACTATTGAGTGTTATTCTGAGACTATATTGATCGCCCAATGCCTCTTCAAGAATATAGCAACGCTGGAGGATAGCTTCAGCACAGATTCAGCATTGACACAAATGGAGTCAAACCCGCCTCCGCCAAGAATTGCCGACGCGATCGCTCTGTTTATCTGAAGCAAAAGCGACTACCAGTGCCTTGGCTTGGATACCCAAAATTCCGATCAACTCTTATAATATTTAAATGCATTAGCAAATCTGTGCCGATTGAGCAAGAACCTGTCCTGCGGGAAGATGGGGTAAATCTTAGTTCAGTCTTGCACTATTTCCTGACTGAACACCGCCCACTATTCGATGAATTACAACACCATTTACGTTTTGTTGTTCCTGGATTTAAAGGATTAACTGTAAAAGCCCGTGTAACCCACGGATCGGATTGTTCAAGGTTCGGTTTGTGTCGCTAAATAGACAAATAATAGAATAGAGTTTTCATTTTTTCGCCTCGGCTGCGATTAACAATGACAAATAACTTATTCCCGATACACAAATAACTCGTCCTCAATGTGTTGCTGCACTTGAGTATTGAGATCATCAGCGATGGTTAGACAATCCACCAATAATTGATTGGCGTCATAATAATCCCACAGCGATTGCCTCTGGCTGCTGCTAAACTGCCAATCATGTTCCCCATGTTCATGTTGTCCTAGGAAAAAGCGAAGTTGTTCTATCCAAGAGTGACGATGATTAAACCACCACGAGTTCAACATCTTCCCATTAGATTGAAACTGAAACACCGGATGGAGTAAAGTTTTTAGCGATCGCGCTAATTGACTCAGATGCTCAGGATCAACCGCTAGATTAAATGCGAGACTATACTTCAAGGTGGCATTCAGGATTAACGCCCGGTATAACGGCACAGGCAAAGACGCCGGGGGCAAATAATCCTCCGCCTTAAACGCTAAGGCTTCCAGTACTGTAAAGTTGGCGTCTAACGTTTGGGCTAAGGACAAGCAGGAAGGTAATTGCTGTAACGGTGACGGTTCTAGGGGTTGATCAAGCAGATAGGAATTGAGTGTCTGGGCTAACGCTTGATCCAAAATTACAGCCAGGGCAAAATTAAAGCCACGCACGGCGGCTGGCTTGTGGGATAATGGGCTAGATTTGGAGCGATGGTCTATCCAGTTAAGGAACTGCACTAATCGTTGATCCGATATTAATACCTGATCCACCCTTTGCTTTATTCCCTGGATTAATCGTTCCGGGTGGCGCAAGAGGGCGGCGGTGAATGGAAAAACCTGCCGCCAAGATTGTTCAGTGAGGTGGGTGACTAATTCCGCGATCGCCTCCGGGTGCTGAGCCAGTTTTGTGGTAAACTCCCTAGCGGTGAGGTATTGCTGAACACTTAAATTCGCAAAGGAATAAAGTCGCCGCGATCGCTCCACCCATACTCCATGATCACATTCAATGGCTTTCACAATCCCTTGACTCTGTATCTGTAAGCTGACAGGATTAACGTCTTGATAATCCGGCAGGGTTTGCAGATACTCACCAATATAATGTTCTACCTGAGATTGGCTAAAACAATACTTCTGTTGAGTCAACGTCACTGAAGCCACTTGATCCAACAATTGCCACCGATTCACCACAGACAACGGTTGCTCAAGGGAATCTCGCTCAACTCCTTTGGAATAATCCCATTTGTGCAGCAGAATCTCCAATCCTTCGTGAACCAGTCTAGCATGTTGGCGAGGAAAACGGGATTGGGAGTGGAAGACATGACAGATGAAACTGAGTAATAGAGGCGTTTTCGCCATGTCCTTAATCGCCCGGTTTTCTGGATAGTCGAGTTGGGTAATAAACTCAGCCGCTTTCCCTAACCCCTTCTCCCAATTCGCACCCGCCACCGCCACAAAGTACTTCTGGGCAAACTCACGGATTTGAGTGGGTGTCCAATCGGCAAGTTCCACCTCCGTAAATCTGCCAAACCGATACAACTCAGCCCCAGTCCGACAGGTGATCACAAATCGATTATTATAGTAGCGCTGACAGAACCATCGCAGTTTGTTGAACAGGGAAAAACGCCGAGAGGGGGCTACCTCATCCCAGCCATCGAGCAAAATGAGGAGTTTCCCCTCCTGGAGTAAGGTTTTCACTGTTTCCCTAGAAACCCCACAATCGCTAAGCTCTTGGCAGATATAATCCAGTAAACTCAGCCTATTGCCATCTTCCACCAACGCCCTTAATTCAATATAAATGGACACCTGATCCGGGGCAAATCGACCTTGATGACACTGAGTCGTCAGATACTGCAAAAATGTGGTTTTACCCGTTCCCGTTTTCCCCCATATCATTAGGTGCCTCTGTCTTGTCAATACCGCCATTGCCAACACTCGTTCCAGAGCGGTTCCATCCGGATTCAGTCCATAACCCCTATCCCAATTCACCTGAAAAAGTCGTTGCCAATCCCCCAAGTCAAGCCAGCGTCGGTTGGGGATATCCTGCCAAACCTCCACATCAATATATATATCCTTTAAGGAAATCGGTTTAGGCAAATCCCATAACGGCACAGTACTCGATTGAGTCTCAAGTTTATCCTGGTAGCTCGAACGAATAGTCGTCATTAAGGTGTTGATGTCAACAGGCTGGTTCTCCGCAGGATTGATGGGTTGGAGTAGCCTCTCGTCCAGAACCTGAATCGCCAACTTTTGCCAGGATAAATCCAGTTGCACGCAAATCTCTATGAAAATCCGTCGCTCAACAGGATGACCTGCGAAAAATTTACTGATGGATAGGCGAGTCTTAACACCAACCTTTTTCGCCAGTACCTGATGAGTCCACTGTTTCCGCGCCATCGCTTCTTTGGCTTGGACAATGCCCTGTGCATTTGCTGAAAGGGATCGTTTACCCATATCACACCTCCACCCTTGTTTAACTACCGATTCAGCGATCGGTGCGCCTCTAGTCATTAAATCAATGGACAAAAGTGGATTATGTGGCATAACTATAGCCATCATGCCGATGGATTGGTGTGCAGTATTTGTGGTTAATGATTTGAAGCTTCTGGATAGATGTGGAAATATCAAA
>NZ_JAVJRX010000181.1:0-7055 GCF_040219735.1 Coleofasciculus sp. G1-WW12-02
CATCTATAACGATCTCTATTTCTAGAGCGTAGGATTCGAGCTTTTTATAGTGAGTAAGATGCCCAGACCCACTTTTTAATACTTTTTTCTTAAGTGTGAGAACTTGTTTTTAAGCTTTCGTTTTTTGCTTTTCCAGAAAACCTATTCCAGCTATGGGTGTCTACTCTGTGCATTGCCCGAAACAAAGGCGTAGAACGGCAAATCTATTTATTTTACGTTTGCCACGTTTCTAGTATATATTCAACGCATGAAATTTGACAACTCCGCTTCGCTCGCCTTGTCAGGCTATCCTTCCCGACGCTCCCCTTCGGGAGAGCGCTCTGCTGTCGCCTATAGCTCAGCGATCGCGTAGGTTGATTTGGGTTGTATGTAGGTACAATGACAAACAAGCTTAACGATTCGCCAAGATTAAAGCATCGGCATAGTTTAAGGCATCTTGCCACACCGCATAACCACGCCTCGCCAGATGAATCCCATCGGTGGTTAACTCCCGTTGCATTTGACCCTGATTATCCACAAATAAGCTGTGCAGGTTAAGATAGCCTGCGCCTTCTTGCTGTGCAATCGCGGCGATTTGCTGATTCAGGTTGTGGATGCGATCGCTCCCAATAGCACTTAACCTGGTGGGTAAAATAGACTGAACGATAATTTGAGCTTGCGGGTGGTTCTGACGTAAGCGCTGGATGATTTGGCGGGTATTATCGACAATCACGCGATCGCGAACACCCTGGCGCAAGTCGTTTGTGCCAGCCATCACATAGATTGTATCGGGTCGCGTTTGGGAAAAAGCCGAGAGTCGCTCCAAAATTTGGCTAGAGTTTTCCCCAGAAATACCCTGATTCAGCCAAAATTGACTCTTAGGTAGGTTGGCTGTCGGAAACCAAAGACTCAAGGAATCACCCACTAAAATAGACAAACGATTATTCCCCTGTCCCCTCGCCATCGCTTTCGCTTCTTCTGCGAGTAGCTGTTTCCATTGCGTATGAGTGGGTTTAGTCAGTTTCGCTTCACTCCAAACCGAATGGAAGCTATCAGCCGACAGACGTGTATAGGTTTGACCCGCTTTTAGTGCGGCGAATCGTTGGTAATAGAGTTGAGTTCCAGATTGGGGAGAGATAACCGGGGATTGAGGTTTGGGGGAGACGGGTAAATTCGTGTTCCGTATCGTTTTGGCTGAAGCCGAAGATGAAGAAAATTCCCGAACTTGTCTCAGTGGCGATGAACTAAACTCAACACTAGGGATTTCCACCCCAGAGATAAGCGGTTGAGTGACAACGGAGTGCGATTGATGAGCTTTCGCTGAAGCCAACAAAGCTGACAGATTCTCGAATAGGTTGGGAACCAGTGGGGGTGGGGGGGGTGCAGATACCGGACCAACGGTAAGCAGACTGGCTGCTAGTAAATACGGATCGCTCATGCTAAAACTCCATTACTCTCTCTTTTTCCTTTGACAGGAATTTGCCAGAGTATCAGGATGGTATAGCAAGAGGAGGCGATTGAAATCGCTGCTACACAAACTTTCGTCCGCCTGCGCGGACTAGGTTATAACGGGGGTAGCGTTCCCCGGATTTACTCATTCTTTAAAAAAGCGACAATGACGGCTTTTCTAAGGGTTACATCAATAGAATTGATAAAGCCTAGAACAACGAATAGATTATTCGCTGACAGTTGTATTGTTTGTAAAGCATTGTTAACTTCGGTTGGATGTTCCGTGATCCATCGTTCTAGAAAGCGTTGCTCTGCTAAAGCTTCATCAATATCGCACTGGGCAAAAAATTGCTGCAATTTGGATACTTTTCTGCTCAAGTTAATTTGATTGTTCAAATAATCTCCGGATGAGTTGAATTGAGGACGGGTGAATAAAGTGGATATTCCTTGCATGATCGAGGTAAGATTAAGGCTTTCTCTTAACATAATGACATATTTAAAGGGGTTTGCCTTTAAGAATCTATACGCTAATCTGCCTAAAAAATACTCCGTCAATTATCGTAATTTTTATCCTGTATTATTATTCAGTTATAGATATAAAATAGATATAAAGATGATATAGAAAGAACTACATTTTCTGTCCCTAAGCTTTTCCCTAAGTTCATCCCTTAGAGTGAGGAACGAGAATCAGTACTTCGCTATAATCAAAGGTTGAATAAAAACTGGAGTGAAATCTACACTATGGCGAATTCGATGAAATTCAACGTTCCAAGTATTGCCTGTGATGCTTGCGCCAAAACCATTAGCGAAGGGATTCATACCCACGAACCTGAAGCGAAAGTCAATGTTGATGTGGCGGGTAAGACGGTTAGCGTGGAAACCGAGGCGTCTCCGGAGTCGATTAAACAAATGATTACCGCAGTCGGACATAAGGTGGAATAATATCATCCAATCTGGCATTTGTTCTTTTCAAATTGTAGAGACATTGCATGCAACGTCTCTACAAGTCCGGGATTGGGTAGAATTAGCCTGAGATTGCTGAGGCTGTTGGTATGGGGGAATCTGAACGGTTCACTGATTGGCGCGATCGCACTTCTAAATACACCAGCAAGGCGTTAATATCCGCCGGGTTAACTCCACCAATGCGAGAGGCTTGACCAATCGTCAAGGGTTTGACCTGTGATAGTTTCTCGCGAGATTCCTTCGATAATGTTTCAATAGCATCATAATCGAGATCTGTTGGTAATCGTCGCTGGGCTTGACGGGACACTTGATCGATTTGATTTTGCTGGCGTTGCAGATATCCCGCATATTTGATATCAATTTCCGCCCCTTCTCGTTCAGCTTGGTTGAGACTGGGATTACCTAATTCGTAGTGATCCAGATTAACATAGTGGAATTTAGGACGACGCAGCAATTCAGCCAGCGTAATCGAACCCTTAATCCGTTGCTGAGTATCCGACGCGATCGCAACTCCTAATTCCTCATGTTCCTTGATCCGTACAGTCTGGAGTCGTTCCTTTTCCGCCGCAATATTGTCTTGTTTTCGACTATAAAGTTGCCAACGGCGGTCATCAATTAAGCCAATTTCCCGTCCCAAAGGAGTCAGACGGCGATCTGCATTATCAGAACGCAGGAGTAACCGATACTCGGAACGGCTGGTTAGCATCCGGTAAGGTTCTCTCAAGTCTTTAGTACATAAATCATCAATTAATGTACCGATATAGCTTTCTTCACGAGGAAATATTAGCATTTCTTGATGTCGCACATAGCGTACCGCATTAATCCCCGCGACAATACCCTGGGCGGCGGCTTCTTCATACCCCGTCGTCCCATTAATTTGTCCGGCGCAAAATAGCCCCTCTACTTTTTTCGTCATTAACGTGGGAAAACACTGAGTTGCTGGCAGATAATCATACTCCACAGCATAAGCCGGACGTAGCATTGTACAATGTTCCAATCCCGGGAGCGATCGCAGCATTTGCAATTGTAGATTCTCTGGCAATCCTGTCGAGAATCCCTGGATATAGAGTTCGGGAATATCTCGCCCTTCCGGTTCAATAAATATCTGGTGGCTTTCCTTATCCGCAAACCGGACAATTTTATCTTCAATACTCGGACAGTAACGGGGTCCTTTTGCATCCACCCAACCCCCATAAACTGGGGACAGATGCAGATTGTCCCGAATCAACTGATGAGTTTGGGGCGTGGTACGGGTAATATAACAATTCATCTGTTCCCGTTCCACCCACACCTCTGGGTCAAAGCTGAACCAAGATACCGCTTCATCCCCAGGTTGAGGTTCCATCTGAGTGTAATCCACGGAGCGCTTATCCACCCGCGCCGGGGTTCCCGTCTTCAAACGTCCCGTTTCAAACCCCAGTCGGTTCAGGGTTTCCGTCAATCCCACCGCTGCGAATTCCCCAGCGCGTCCAGCGGACATTGACTTATTTCCCACCCAAATACATCCACCCAGGAACGTTCCTGTAGTTAATATAACCGCAGGGGCTTGGAATGATACACCAAAATAAGTCTGAACACCGATAACCTGATCATTCGCACCCAAGACTAAATCCGTCACCATCCCTTCACGGATTACCAAATTCTCCTGGTTCTCGACAATCCGTTTCATCACCGCCGCATATTCCCGCTTATCCGTTTGCGCCCGTAACGCCCAAACCGCAGGTCCGCGCGACTGATTTAATACCCGCTTTTGGAGATAAGTCCGGTCTGCCATCTTACCAATTTCTCCCCCCAAAGCGTCTACCTCGTGGGCGAGTTGGGATTTAGCCGGGGCACCCACAGCAGGGTTACAGGGTTGCCAAGCGATTTTATCCAGGTTCAGGGTAAGCAGGAGAGTGCGACATCCCAAGCGGGCGGCGGCGAGTGCAGCTTCGCAGCCAGAATGTCCAGCACCGACAACGATGACATCAAAAGCGTCTTGGAAATCTACGGGGGAATGTGTGGTCATGGTTAGCATTTGAGTGACTAGGACTCTTGTTCGATTTTAGCGGTTGTTGTCTATGTGTCTTGTAGTCTGTCAGTTTCTCAACGAATAGGGTACTATTGTACTAATTGGTTGGCTGTTATCCTGCAAGGTACAGTGCAAAAACTTATTTTATAGTCTTAGCCTTTGTAGTTTCAGCCATCAAGACAACATCCACACCTACTTAAAAATTTATGCTAAGAGCAATACGAAGGGTTGATCAACGCTATCTCATAATTAAGCAACGCTACCTCATTAGAGACATTCTAGGAAGTGGAGGCTTCAGCAACACTTATCTAGCTCAAGATCTGTGTTTTCCTGCCTCTCCTCCGCTTGTTGTTAAACAACTCCAACCTTCAGTAGAGAATCGACAAAGCTTTCATCCAGACAAAATTTTAGAGTGGTTCCACAGGGAAGCGACAGCTCTCGCTCGATTGGGAAACCACCCTCAAATTCCACGGTTGTTCGATTACTTTATGGAAAATGGGGAGTTCTATCTTATTCAAGAATTCATTGAAGGGCATGATCTGAGCCAAGAACTCAGCGGGAGACAATTAACTGAAACTAAGGTGCTTACCCTATTACAGGAAATTTTAGAAGTTTTAGAGGTTGTCCATAGGCATGGAATCATTCATCGAGACATTAAACCTGAAAATATCATGAGGCGTCACACAGATGGAAAGATTGTTTTGATTGACTTTGGCTTAATCAAAGAAATATTTCCCCGATCTAATTACAGTCCAGCCAACTTAACGATGGGAGTTGGTACTCCGGGATATGTACCCTATGAACAAGCTAATGGTTCTCCCCAATTAAGCAGTGACATCTATGCTGTGGGGATGATTGGTATTCAAGCTCTAACTGGCTATCATCCTGAAGAACTAAAAAATATTTATACACATGAAATTATCTGGCGCGATAAGGTGTTCGTAAGTCCAGAGTTAGCTGAAGTCTTAGATAGAATGGTTCGTCATCGATTCTGGAAACGCTATCCGTCAGCTACTGAAGCATTACAAGATATCAAATGGATAATAAGTCGTAGGATAGAACGAAACAAACTACTGATGAGATATTTAAAACCTAAAGCATTTGCTCTTGCATCTGTGCAAATCAACCGATTTGTTTAGGATAAGCCTTAATTTTTACCTTTTGTGGATTGGAAAATTGGGCTTATTCTTCCAATGCGTTGACCAGTTCAGTCCCTGATTATTGGTGATTACTCGGAGGAGTATCAATACTTTCACGTAATTCAGTAATACCAAATTCGGGTTAGCTACCCCTGTTATAACTCAATCCACGTTAGCGAAGTTTGCCGAAGCATCGGCAGACTTTGTTTTTGTAGCAGCGATTTTAATCGCCGTGGTCAAAGGGGGTTCATTTCGCTGAATCTCAACAAAAGGGTCAATAACCGCTAAGATTTAGCGTTGATGTGCCAATAATTACTATAACGCCAAATGATTTTGTTTTACATTGATGAGGGTGGTACTGGCTGGAAAGATACACAAACGAATTTTTTCTTTTTGGTGAGCTTCGCTATTCCTGCCCAGAACTGGTTTCAAATGGATAGCATCATTTTATCATTCAAGAAAGGTATACTCAGCGGCGGTCAGTTAGAAAACTGGGAGCTAAAGGGTCGTGATATTTGGCAAGGGTTAGGTAAGTTCAAGAAAGTTAAACGTGAATACCGTATGCAGGTGTTCTTGCAAGTCTCAGAAATCCTAAGTCAGTTACCTTGCCATATTTTGGCTATTCAGGTTGACAAGAGAGGACTCCGCGACAGTGGTGAGTCTATCAAAGATGACACAGAGTTATATCAGTTTGCTTTCAGGGAATTGCTAGAAAAAATAGATGATTTTCTAAAGCAATCTAACGAAACGGGGATACTTTTTATGGATTCGCGTTCAACTCAGCACACGGCTGTTCAAGATGGGCGATTGATCAGGGCATATAGAGATTGGGTCAATGCTCGAAAAGAACCTTCTAGTTTTGTGGAACTTCCTGTATTTGGGTTTTCAGAATTTTATACAGGGTTGCAGCTAGCTGATTATCTAACCTACTTGATTGACCGTACATCCAAAGAGTCTACAGCAAGTGGTAGTTCAGAATTGCAAGCAGCATTCAATCTATTAAAACCTCAACTTAATCTATCTAAAATTCCCCGTGAATAAATACAGTTTGATAATCGCTTCAATGAGTTGTGCTTCTAAATGCGAATCCACGACTGTGATAGTCGTGGATTTCGCCCTAGCAGAGTCTTAATCAATAAAACTCTACCTTGAAGGAATTGTTTTACTTTGACAGGCGCACGGTATCTCAACCGCGCTATACATCCCCGTGCAGTTCGGGGTACCTCATCAACTGACAGGGGCACGGTATTACAACCGTACCATATTACCCCATAGAGTTCGGGATACCTTGCCATCTAATTCTAATCTTATCGTATAGTCGAGTATTTTTCAACAGTAAAAATCCACGACTATTACCGTCGCGGATTTTGCAACCTACATTCCGCAGATATTTCAACAGGATTCATAGCGATGAAATTGAATAAATTAAATCCCAAAATGTTTGCCCAATAACTATTTCAGGCGTTTTTAATGTAAAATAATGGAGTCAAAGACTAAGAGAAAAAAAGCATGAA
>NZ_JAVJRX010000182.1:0-30801 GCF_040219735.1 Coleofasciculus sp. G1-WW12-02
ACCATAACGCAGCAATAAACATCAAGTATTTGGCGGTAGGGCATTCCGTCAATAAAGCTCAGGTAACGTCCTATGGGATACCAGGAGTCACTGAGAAGCCCGCGCTCTATGCTTGCCGCATGAGCGTCGGGAGTATGTCACCATGGTATCATCTGTCATTCACCCGCGTGGTAGGAACTGCGAACCAACGGACCGGAACGGACGTGAGTGAAACCCATGTCTTTGGCGATCGCACCGAGTCGGTCAAATTCCTCTGGTGTCCAATAGCGTTGCACTCTCAGGTGTTCCAGAGAGGGACGCATGTATTGTCCTAGGGTGACGCGATCGCATTCAGCGCGGCGCAAATCCTCCATGGCTTCTATCACCTCAGCTTCCGTCTCTCCATGTCCCAACATCAATCCTGACTTCGTGGGAATTGTCGGGTCAAGGGTTTTGACGAGGCGCAGAACATCCAGCGATCGCTCATATTGGGCACCCCGGCGCACTTGTCCTTGCAGTCGTTTTACGGTTTCAATGTTGTGGTTATAACAAACTGGATGCGCCTGAACCACCGTTTTCACCCGTTGGCGCTGCAACTCGGTTGGAGTTTGATTGTCTGTACCTCTCCCACCCCAAAAATCCGCCGTTAGCACCTCAATTTGGGTATCTGGATTCAGTCGCCGGATGGCATCCATTGTGGCAACAAACCAACCTGCGCCCTGATCCGGTAAATCATCTCGCGCTACTGATGTCAGTACCACATACTGCAATCCCAATAACTGAACCGATTCAGCAATTTTCTGGGGTTCTTCCGGGTCAAGGGGCATAGGAGAATGACCCTTATCCACTTGACAAAAAGCACAAGCACGGGTACAGGTTGGACCCATTAGCAAAAAGGTCGCCGTTTTGTTAGCGTAACACTCCCCCCGATTGGGACAGCGCCCCTCTTCACAGATCGTGTGAATTTGCCGTTGTTTAACAATGCGCTGCACCGTAGAGATATCACTGGCGTTACCAATGGGGCGTCGCAACCAAGTCGGTAGGGCAGTAATTTCCTCTCGCCAAAGGTTTTTAGCAGACAGATTGGGTTGAGTAGGCAAATCCATAGTAATTTTGATGAGCTATCAGCAAGAGTGTTACTCTTTACGATACAAATGGTAAAGCATTTTACTCGGACTCTGATTCGATCCGAGTTTTGCTCTCAACCAACCAAGCAGATTAATCTAGAATCATGGACAGTCAGGAACCCCACGCCTAAAGGCGGGGGCTTGGAATAAAGCCCATACCTGACCAGCCTAAGACCTACGCGGTCTACGTTATGCCCAAGAGTTAAAGTTCGTACCTACAAATTCGTAGCTAGTTTGTAGCTCTACAACTCCAGCATTAAACAGGCTTACAGGGTTAAACCAGTGTGTTGGAGATAGTACCGAGGCATAACTTATGCGAAGCTAACGTCACTCCGGAAACGGAAGTTAGGGGCAACCATACCCCAAAAATTAACCCCTATGCGTACAGCTTGAAAACACGAGTCTGTAATTGCCCAGACGAAAGGTGAATGCAATACATCGAACGCGGCAAGTAAATCCAAGGCGGTAGGGGTTTCAATTCAAATATGCAGTCGTCTACACGAGGGTAATGGATACCAACAGCTTCTCACTCAAAGGAAGTCCTGTCGGACTGCTGTTTATGTAAGAGGGCAAGATCCTCCCCATACATAAATGACAGGGGTTTCCATTCGCCCCCTTACCAACCTCAATTTTCGATGAGTGCTTTTGGGTTCGATCTCAAAACAGCAAAAGAGTTACAGGTGTGGGTCGGTCATCCGTTGTTTTCCCGGAAACAGACTCTGTAAGGTCTGTCTGAGTGGAATTATGGGGTCTGCTCTACCTGGGCTTAAGACGTTTTTCTTTTATCTCTCCAAAGGAGTCAGTCGTGGCAAGCCATAAAATATTAGTTATTGATGACAGTCGAGTCATCCGGATGCGCGTTAAAGAAATGTTGCCGCCCGGTAACTTTGAAGTGCTAGAAGCCAAAGATGGTATTGAAGGTCTCAATCTAATCCATCAGGAGCATCCCAATCTAATTATGTTAGATTTCCTGCTCCCTAAAATGAGCGGTTGGGAGGTTTTCCAACAAATTCAAAGTGATGGTACTCTCCAGAGCATTCCTTTGGTATTAATGTCAGGTCGCAAGGAAGAAGTAACGGAAAAAATACCTGAGCCATTTGAGTATTTTGCCTTTGTCGAAAAGCCCTTTGAAAAGAAGCAACTGGTTGATGCGATTAAGGAAGCGATGGCAAAGGCTAAAAAACGCCCAGTCATGGCTGTGCCGCCCAAAGAAGAAGTTCCTGCGGCTGAAGCTCCCGGTGTTTCATCAGACGAAGTTCAAGCCTTAAATGCAAAAATTGAACATTTACAGGCAGAAATTGATGGGTTGAAGAAACAAATGGGACAGCTCGTGGCATTTATTAAACAAAAACTTAAGTGACCTCCAGCATAACCGAGATTTTAACTCGGCGGTAACATGAAACAGTTCAACTCTTTAAACCCAGATCGCCTTAGGCAAGTTCTCACGTTAAGTGCTATCCTCGCTGCTTTTGGCATTAATATCTGGGCAAATATCGCACCGATTGGTGGACTGACAATCGGCGAAATCTCCAATACTATTTTTGGAGAGATTAAGATTATCCCAGCCAGCTATGCCTTTGCCATCTGGGGAATTATTTATCTGGGTTTGATTAGTTTGGGCATCTATCAGGTACTGCCCAACCAGGAGCAAAATCCTCATTTGCGCCAGATGGGCTATAGTTTAGTGCTGGCGAGTTTTGCCCAGATTGCTTGGGTGTTTCTGTTCCAGTATCGCCAGTTCGCGCTGTCGCTGGTGGCGATGCTGGGGATTTTAGTGCCACTGATTCGAGTTTATTTGCGGTTGGGCATTGGTTCTGTCAGGGTGTCTCGGAAGCAGAAATGGTATGTTCACATTCCTGTGAGTATCTATTTGGCGTGGATAAGTGTAGCCACAATTCTGAATGTAGCAATTGTACTCTACGACCTCGGCTGGAGTGGGTGGGGGATTGACCCTTCAGCGTGGACGGCAATTGCCCTCATTGTCGGGGCGGTAATCACAGCAACGGTGATTATTCAGCGATCGGATATTGCCTTTCCCCTAGTAATTGCTTGGGCATATATTGCGATCGCACTGCGTCATACAGATACCCCACTGATTTCCGGAGTCGCTGGGGGATTCGCGATCGCGCTTTTGTTATTCGCTGGGTTGAAACATTACCGCCACTGACATTCTCTATGGCTTGGGCGATGATGATTGGGTAGGCGATGGCTATGAATGGGGTATTTATTGATCAAATTTCAGCCGCTGCTCGTTCGATTAAACGACGGGCGACGGTTTGAGTGCCAGTATGTTCGTAATAATTCGTTGACGTGTCTAAGAATGCGGCAAGATAGTCCAACTTATCATCCGCAATTTCCACAAATCCTTGCAGGTGATTAACCACCTTTTTGGGTGTCAACCCTCTCGCGGCGACGACACCCCCCATCCAACCTTTTACCGCATCGAAGCTTTCCCCAATAAAGTTCAGCTTTCCTTGAGAACTATTTCCTGGAATTAAGCTGCTGATTTGTTGGAAGGTTGAATTTTGTTCTAAGCGAGAGGGACTTAACCCAGAAAGAGTCGATTGCGCCACTTGAATGAAATCTGGTCCCAGGGGAATCAACCCATCAATACAGATGAGTCCCGCCATCCGGATCATTGACTCACCGCTATAATCGGCTAAAGCATTGACAAAATCCCCAATACTGTCTCCAGGAATGCCATTAATTTGACAAAACGCCACCAATTCTGCCACAACTTTTAAACACAGATCGATGGTTTGTGCCGTATCAGCTTTGGGTGTCAACCGATTTAAAAATCCCAGCAATGAAACTCGTTCACCAATTTTGTTGGCTAAAGCAGCCGCACCGAGAGCGAAATCCGCACTATCAACGGATTGAAAAAGCCAAATTGCCCGTTGATAGCCTTGGGATTTGTCATTATAGAGCCAAAGAGCGCGTTCACTAATATCCTGAATTAATGCCGGATCATCTTCACCTGTAACCTCGCGCACGGTATTTTCAAAGCCGACTACATTTTGCCAATCACCGGGAGCAACAAAGTCTAATGCTTTCAAGACGGAAACGGTTAGCCCACCTTGAGGTAAGTTATCAACTAATTCAATAATAGATTTACTCACGTAAAGTCTCCTATAAATCGTTTCAATGATATCTTTAGTTTGTTCCCAATGACCAATGACCAATTTTATTTGAGTTGGGATAATCCTTGCAGGTCAAATTTTTCCAACCAAGCCTCGCGATCGCTAGGGGTAAAGGAGTCGTCACGGGATTGGACTTTGACTTGGAAGCGATCGCGAACTAGAATCGCAGTTTGTGTCTTCCCCTGTTCTACACCGGGATAGCCTGCAATTGTTTTAGTGCTATCCTGGAATTTCTTAGCCGCACTGGGGTTATTGGCTAAATCATTAATCGATAGCACCGCCACATCCTTGCCATCCTGTTTCAACTTCGCTTCGGCAAATCCGGTTTTCTCTTGGGCAAATATTCGCTGGTAATCACCGCTAGGGTTGGGGAAGAATTTATTAAATTGCCCTCCAGCCAAAGGTTCGCCTGTGGGCGCCTGAGTGGGTTGCTCAGTGCTAGTTTGAGGTGCTTGGGTAGAAGGTGGGGGAGCGGTGGATGGTGCGGCACAAGCCGTTACCAGTAAAAATAGCGAGAGTGATAAAGCGGTGAGGATTTTACCTATTCTTGACATTAGGGTTATCTTTCTAATCGTGTGTGCCGAGATTACCTCATTTTGCCATAGCGATCGCGCAAATACGTTTGCCGTTGTTGCCAGATGGCTTCGAGTCGAGAAAAGCCTTCTTTTGTATATCGTTGAGTTTCTTGTAGGATGAGTGACCACAGGGTATTGAGAGTTTCCAGGTTTGGGCAGAAGCGGATTAGGGTACGACAAGCGGCAATCCACTGTTCTAGCTGGCGGTAACTAATAAAGTAACCGCCCAATCCTTCGATATGTACCCAGAGGACGTTATACCACTTTTCCCAGTTGAGGATACGCTTTGGGTTAATTTTCAGGTATTTGGCGATTTGTTGGAGGGTGATGACGAAGGTTTGGGGATTGATGCGGTGGCGTAAGGGTTGCATGACTATTCGTGATTTAAGATGAGTGTATTGTTCCCCCTTCTTAGCGACAGAAGGGGGTTAGGTTATTTTTGCTACCGATTAGTCAACCTGAATACGGCGACTCAGGATACTCATTACCTCACCAGGATTTTGAGTCGGCTGAGGTTTGCTCCATTCACTGACTTGGGCGTAGCCAAGGCGGTAAAAGGTGTGAATGGTGTTACTGACGCCTTGGGGAGTGCTAATGACTAAGACTTTGAGGGGGACTCGATTGGGTTCTGATGGTGGATTGGCAGGGAGAGGGGTTTGCTGGTTGGGGGTTGGGTTGGGAATAAACTCTTGTGTCATAGGGATTTAACTGCTTTTCAAGTTGACGGTAATGTTGACAAAGTGCAACACTCTTAATTTTATCTTGATGTCGAACTTTGTCAACATTTACGTGGTTGTAAGCCTTTGACACAATCAAGGGCATGGGAAAAGCAGGCACAGTGTTAAAGCAGGTGTTAGATACCTATCGCATTAGCCAAAATAAGTTGGCGGTGGCGATGGGTATTGGACGTTCCAGTATCAACCGTTGGGTTAATGAAAATCGAGATCCATCCGGTGATGCTATCCTCCAAATTAGAAAAGGACTGAATAAGATTAGTCCGGCGGCAGCCAACGAGTTTATTAGGTTGTATCTGGATGAGTCAGATGAGGGTGAGGAGTCGTTGTAGGGAACGGGTTTTGTCAACATTTATCCAGTTGTCAGCCTTTGACACAATCTCAGGCATGGGAAAAGCAGGCAAAGCACTCAAACAGGTTTTGGCACGTTATGGCATTACTCAAAATCGGTTAGCCGTGGTAATGCAAGTGGGGCGTTCTAATGTTCACCGCTGGGTTTATGAGGTGGCAGATCCCGTCGGCGATGCCATCCTAGAAATCAGGAAGGGACTGAATACGATTAATCCGGCAGCAGCTGAGGAGTTTATTGGCTTGTATTTGGATGAGTCATTTGCCTCTGGCACTATAGAAACCATGCGAAAGGCAGGAAAATCTTTAAGACAGGTGTTGGAAGCTTACGGCATTAGCCAAAATAAGTTGGCGATAGCAATGGGTATTGGGCGATCAACAATTCACCACTGGGTCAATGAGAGTCGAGATCCAGGAGGTGATGCCATTCTCGAAATTAGGAAGGGGTTGAATAAGCTTAATCCAGCAGCAGCCGAGGAGTTTATTAGGTTGTATCTGGATGAGTCAGATGAGGATGAGAAATCGTTTTAGAGGATGCACTGTTACGCAGTCATAAGCTTTTGACACAGTTTTTTGTGATAACATAAACCAAAGATTCCATCACTTCAGGCTAAAAAGGGAGAAACCATGAAGTTTATCAGTCCCAAAGTCGATTATGCCTTTAAGAAAATATTTGGTTCCGAGCAAAGCAAAGAGATATTAATCAGCTTTCTCAATGCCATTATTTATGGAGAGGAAAAAATCATCCAATCCTTAACCATTGTCAATCCCTATAATCCGGGTCAGGCGATGACATTAAAAGATACTTATCTGGATATTAAAGCGGTTTTGGCTGATGGGTCTATTGTAGTGATTGAAATGCAAATAGCGCGGGTAAGTGCTTTTAGTAAACGGGTAATTTATAACCTGAGTAAAGCTTATAGCAATCAACTAGGAATTGGAGAAGAGTATCTCAGTCTCACCCCAGTAATTGCTGTAACCATTACCGATTTTATCCTGTTTAACCAGACTTCCGATGTGATTAATCAATTTGTCTTTCAGGAAAAGACAAAAAAAATTGAATATCCTGATGTAGAATTGCAACTCATTTTTATAGAATTGCCTAAATTCAAGAAAACCCTGTCAGAATTAAACAGTTTAACTGATAAGTGGATTTATTTTATTAAAGAAGCTGCTACCTTGGATACAATACCAGATAGTTTAGGCGAAGTCAGTGAGATAGAACTCGCTTTAAATATTGCCAATCAAGCCAAGATGACTGTGGAAGAATTAGAAATAGTTGATCGCCGAGGGATAATGTTACAAGACGAGAAAGGGCGGATAACTTATGCAGAAGAACAAGGGCGAATCAAACAAACTATTGCTCTCGCTATGCGTTTACTGAAAAAGCGTTTTGGAGAAATTCCAGTTGCAATAACCAGTAGACTTGAAGATTTGTCTCTTGAAAAATTGGAAAGTTTAACAGAGAATATTTTCGATTTTGAGAGTGTACAGGATGTGGAAAGTTGGCTAGAGGGGCCATAAGCCCCTAGGTAAGCATTCAAGTAAAAGAGTTGGAGATGTAGCAGCATGACTAGCAAAACAGATGCTCCAATTGCCTACACTGAAGTTCTAGACTTTCTGATCACCCGCCCTACTCCTCAAGAAATCACTACCTTCAAAGTTTCCGCAGAAGCCCAAAAACGTCTCCGCACGCTGCTAGACAAAAACCGAGAAGGAACATTAACAGAAACTGAAGCTACAGAACTTGATTTATATGAGCAGTTAGAGCATCTGATGATTTTGTTTGAAGCCAGTATATCTAAGAAGTAAATTTAAGTTTCACTTTTCATCTTTTTGTAGCCTTTTGCCCAATTCAATGGTCGTTTATTACCATGTTTTTTCTGCAAATCTTTTAGATCATTATAAGGGCGTTTACTAATAATTTGCTTGGCATAATTATCCCCAATACCATAAATTTGAGTAAGATCAGATTTATGATCATTGAGGAAATTAATGAAATTCGTCATATCTTGAGAATCAAGAATGATTTGATTGAGTTTTGACTGTAACAGAGCTTGTTCAATGGCTTTTTCAGTGTCCCTCTGATCTGCCGAAATCAAAAATACCCAAATTCGCTGCATTCCTGCATTTACAGCCGCTTGATAGATAGGTAAACCCGTCAATAGACGATAGCTATTGTCCTTATCCGTTAAACAAGCAATTGGAAGAGAAAAATTAGTATTCCATGTTTGTAATGCCTGTGAAATGTTTTCAAATTCTGCTTTTGAAGCTTCCGGTTTACCCGGAGGAACCTCTAATTGGTTCACGGCAACTAAATAAGGTTTTGTTTCAATTTGTTTAAAATCTTCAATCATTTTTATTTTCCTTTTCAATAACCTCTATTCTTTCTAAAACTTTTTGAGTCAATTCTATAAATTCTTCGGCGATATTTTCAGCTTTCGATTGCTGTTGAGCAAATAGAGAAATGGGCTTACGTGCCCTCGACGCTTGGCTGATATAGTCAGAGCGATGGATTTCTGGCAATATTGGAATGTTATCCTCTGTTTCAAGTCGTTTTTCCAGTAACTTTCTAACCATACTATTAAGTCGTGATCTTTTTTGCGTCATCATGGGGACTATTCCCAGAACCATACCTCGTTGATGCCTGAATTGTTGTCGAACCCGCCGCATGAAATCTAGTGGTGTATTGATACCATATACTGATAGATACTCTAGCTGAGTTGGAATAAGTAGGTACTGAGCTGAAATTAAGCCCCCCTTAGCAATATCAGTTGAACTTGGAGGTGTATCAATGATTACATAATCATAATTATTAGCGATGCCTGCTGTCTGAAGTGCTGTATCCAATCGTGTTTGCGGCATTAGCAAGTTACTAATTGCCTTATCTGTAGTTCGATAACTACCCGGTAATACGTCAATTATACCACTACAGGTAGATATATCTTCTAGATCGGCATTGAGAGCAGATGGTCTTATATATTCTTGGTAATCAAAGCTGGGTAACTCGTAGTCACATAAAAAATCTATAAGTTCTTTTCTCTGCTTGAAAGTCTCTAAAATTATTTTAAATTCTTCAAAGCTAGAAGCTTTATCTAATTTATCAGCTTCGTTAACACCTAAAGAAAGACTAGCATTAGCTTGATCATCCAAATCAACCACTAAAACCTTATAGTTAAGTTTGGCTAGTTCATAAGCAAGGTTAACAACTAAAGTGGTTTTGCCAACGCCTCCCTTTGAGGTATGGATTGCAATTGTACGCATTTAAAAAAACAGATATGATATATAGTCTTCTCAAAAGTCGGCAACTGTGTAAGACAACTTATGTAATACAAAATCGAGGTTGTGAGTCACAGATTTTTTCTTTACTATAGCTTATACTTCTGGAGACAGCAAGGTTAAAATTTTGCTTAAGCTCAGGATATTGAGGAGTGTTCGGTTAAGACTTTAGGGGAGCGGAGGATCAGGAGGACAAGGCAGAACTGCCGTTTTTTGTATTATAGGATACACTTGTCTGTTTTGACTCCTCTTGGTTGTCAAAGTTGGTGTAGGGTGACAGCCCCTAGAAAAAGTAGCTACCCTATGAGAACGGGTCATCGATAATATAAGTAGCCATGGCAAGCAAGCTCTGGAAAAACATCTGGAAGGTTTTGAATACTGACGTTGATCAGTTACTTTCAGTCGATCGAGTAACGAGTGGTTCAGAAACACTAAAGAGTGGAACAGAGGCGGCAAAAGCTGTTTTAGATTTGGCGAAGACACTCAAAGAAGAAGGGAGCAACGTCCGGCAATTAGCCCCATGGATAGGGAAAATTTCCTCACTATTAGAGGTACTCAACTCACCTCCAGCTCAAATTCTAGGGACAAGCTTACCGTTCATACCCTTGGCAACCGGACTACTAGCATTTTACCTGAAACAAACTAAGCGAGAACTCTCTCTGGAAGAGTGTGTGGCATTTGTGAGCCAAGCGGCATATTTAGAAAGTTTACAGAAAACTTACGAGTTTTTACCTGAACAAACTTTGTCAGAGTTAAACCGAATTGGTAAAACTCGAACTTCAGAAGAAATT
Organism: Coleofasciculus sp. G1-WW12-02; assembly: GCF_040219735.1. Classification (NCBI taxonomy): domain Bacteria; kingdom Bacillati; phylum Cyanobacteriota; class Cyanophyceae; order Coleofasciculales; family Coleofasciculaceae; genus Coleofasciculus; species Coleofasciculus sp. G1-WW12-02. Next base: position 9,974 of record NZ_JAVJRX010000182.1, read on the forward strand.
GTCAAGCAGATTAGAGACTTAGGTCAGAATCTTGAGCTGGATGAGTCAGAAGCCAAAAAAGCACTTTTGTGCTTTCATGAATCCAAATTAGCGCACGATTTCAACAAGGTGTTAACCGCTCGGTTCTGTCAGGCAGGACTCAATAAAACTCAAGCCCAGCTTTTATCAAGGCGGGTTGCTCACGGTACTCACCGATATATGATACAAGCCTTAGTTGAGGCAGGAGATTCAGTCAAACGCCTAGCCGACTTGTATCGTGATGGCTGGCGGCGAGACTTGGAAAAATATCAGAGTATTGACAACTATCTGGATAGGCAAATTAAGCAGAAACCAATTGAGCGAGTATTTGATGAAGAATTTACGTTCCTAGATATCTATGTATCGCTGAAGGTACAACCTGTAAAGCCAAGTGGTGAACTAGATGAAAGGTCAAAGCCAATTGATATAGAGAAATGGACGCAGAAGATACTTGAAGATTCTGCTAAACAGAATCAGGTCATGTTCATTGAAGGTGAACCTGGACGGGGGAAGAGTGTATTTTGTCGCATGTTTGCCGATTGGGTCAGACGGCACTTTTATCCTATCTGGATACCGATTTTAATCCGGTTACGCGATATCACAACCTTTGACAAGGATTTAGAAAAGACCCTACAAACAGCTATAGGCTGGGATTTTGCTACGAGTGATAGTGGTTGGTTAACAGATGGCAATACTCGATTTTTGTTTTTGCTGGATGGCTTCGATGAATTGCTATTGCAAGGGAGAAGTGATAGAGGCTTAAAAGAATTCATCATCCAAGTGGCAAAATTTCAACAACGTTGCCAAGAGAATGGTGAAAAGGGACACAGAGTTTTGATTACCGGCAGATCCTTGTCCTTACAGAGTCCAAGCATTGAGCTGTCGATGCCAAATAATCTGGAGCGTGTGAAAATCATACCCATGGATGACAAAAGCCAGAAGAAATGGCTTGATAAGTGGCAAATGCAGGTAGGAACTGAAAAAACTACGGCATTTCGCCAGTTTTTACAAGATGAACGTTTGCCAGACCGAGTACGAGAATTGGCTAGAGAGCCGTTATTACTATATCTCTTGGCAGCCATGCATCGGGATAATCAGTTAAATAATGAAATGTTTGATCAAGCTAGTAGTGTTGAAACCAAGATTTTGATTTATGAACAGTCTCTTAATTGGGTTCTCACTAAACAACGCTCTGACCAAGGGTATAATTTAAATACCGCACTAACAGAATTAGATGTACAAAATTTGCGGAAAATTCTGGCTGAAGCTGGACTATGTGTCGTCCAGTCTGGTGGAGAATATGCATCAATCGCAATGATTGAGCAACGACTACGTCGCCAGGGTAAAGAGTATACTCAAGCTTTGGAAAGATCACAGACTCAGGACAAGGAAAATCCTCTGAGAAATATTCTTGCCACTTTTTACTTACAACCGACCAGTGGACGAGATGGTTCAGTTGAGTTTGTACATAAAAGCTTTAGTGATTTTTTGTGCGCTGAACGGCTGCGAGAAAGTTTAGAAGCATGGACAATCAAAGGAGGCAAGCCTCAAACCTCGTATGAAGTATCGAGAGATGATATGAATTGGGAAATTTATGACCTACTTGGTTATGGAGGGCTGACGCCGGATATTGTAGAATATCTGAGTGCTTGGTTAAATACTAGTGAGACAATAGATACAAGTATCCTATTTGAACGCCTAGAGGATTTCTATTTTTGTTGGTGTGATGGAGAGTTTATTGATGTTGATATAATCGAGAAAAACCTTCCTTTAACCAAAAAGCAGCAATGGCAACAACCTAAATTGTTAGTGGAAAAGCGATGGGCAAATATTCACACCGTAGATATTTATACAGGTTTAAATATATTGACTTTACTTTTAGAGTTACATCGCCTTGATCAAGACAAAAAAAATCTAAAAGAAACAGTTTATTTTTATCCCTGTGGTCAACCAGATCATGATGATTTTGACGGCTCTCGACTAAGGCGGATTATTGGCTACAGCTACTGTATTGGAGTTGATGCATTTGTACAGACTGTAGGGAAATTTTTGAGCCATGCAGAACTAAGTGGTGTGGATTTACGTAGCGCTGACCTTCAGGGGGTCAATCTATGTAGCGCCAATCTTAGTAATGCTAACCTAAGTAGTGCTGACTTGCGGGGAGTCAACTTGAGTAACGCTAATCTCAGTAACACTAATCTAAGTGGTGCTGATCTCCGCAGCGCTAATCTCAGTAGAGCTGAACTCAGCCATGCTAATCTTAGTCGTGCTAACTTGAGGGGATCTAACTTCCGAGAAGCTAATCTCAGCAATGCTGAACTACGAGGTGCGAATTTGGATCGTGCTGACTTCAGTAGTACCCAGTTGAATCAGGCATTTCTAAATCATGCATCCTGCCGTTATACTAATCTAAGTGGTGCTAATCTAAGTGGTGCTGAACTCCTTAGTACTGATCTAATGGGGGCTAACCTAAAATACGTATCTCTTAGTCGTGCATCTCTCCGAGGTGCATCTCTCCAAGATGCCAACCTCAGTAGTGCTAACATCAGTCGTGCATTCCTAGGAGGAATAATCTGGAATATAGAAACAACATGGGATGATGTCAGTGGAATGGACACAGCATTTGATCTGCCACCAAATCTCAGGCAATTGTTTGGATTAGGACGTTAGAAGTAATAAATGGATTTTAGACTACGATTGGGAGTAATTTCCGAGTGGGAAAATAAAAGAAATCACTAATGATTTATTCCTGGAGAAAGAGAAGGCATCGATAATAAAACCGTCACAAGGATGTAGTTTATTGAATTTATTTAAGTGCGATAAACGCTACACGAGATTTCGGTAGAGGGTATTCACCATAACTCCGCATTGTTTGCACTTCAAAACCAACTTGACGCAGTTGTTCGGCGATATCTGTCGCTTGGTACAATTGTTGGCGATGTACTTCCTCATCCCGTCTGTAGTATTTCCCCACCTTCCTAAACGTAATAATTCGACGGGTTAATAGTTCCTGTTCACTATCCTCCAGCTTTTCCACCAATACAACCCAATCCTCTCCTTCGGTAAATCCCTGGCTGGGGATTCCTGGTGCAACTTGTCCGGGTTCTACAATGTCGAAAATGAAAACACCCCCAGGTTCTAATGCATTATAAACACGATAAAATAGCTGGATTAGTGAAGCGCGATCGCACTTGGGATCAAACAGGTAGTTCAGGCATTCACCAATAGAGGTTACAGCATTACACACGGGGATATCCACATTGAACAGTGACTCAACCTGAAACTCCGCTTCTGGCACTCGGGTTCGTGCTATGGCGATCATAGACTCTGAACTATCAACGCCGAAAACGTGGTAACCTGCCTTTACCAGTTTTTGCGCCCATAATCCACTACCACAACCCAAATCCACCACTAAGCCTTCTCGTATTTGGTTTTGAGCGAGGATTGCCAATATACCAGGTGCAGATTTAAGGGCGTAATCCCGAAACCCGACATCATGGATATATGCCAAGTCTTCTTTGTATCCCTTTTCCATATTCTCTCACCGCTAACCCCGCTACACCCTCTAGATTATCGGTTCACTATGACAAAGGGCGGATTTTGTTAAAAGGTTATCGGTAGATACCCTAAACCCACCCCTAAAGATGTCTTTCAGGTTGCACTAACCGACGCCCTCGATTATGGCGGGAGTTTCATTGGTGATTAAATCAGAACCTATAAATAGATCCATTAAATTTTGTTACGATAAACACGGATAGAGAGTCAGCGGCGCACCCAAAACGTCGGGTATCTCAATCTCCCTGCTGTAATCTGCTTGAGACATTACACCCATGCTGAGACTAGAACACATTAGTAAAATTTATCCCACTGGCGAAGTTCTCAAGGATGTCAACTGGGAAGTCAAACCGGGCGATCGCATCGGTTTAGTTGGCGTGAATGGTGCGGGTAAATCTACCCAACTCAAGATTATTGCTGGGGAGATAGAACCCACGGCTGGAGAAGTCATCCGCCCTACCAGTCTACACATCGCTTACCTCACCCAAGAGTTTGAAGTCGATCCCAGTCGCACGGTTCGCGAAGAATTTTGGACGGTATTTACACAAGCCAACCAAGTACAGCATAATCTGGCGCAGGTGCAACGGGACATGGAAACCGCTGCTCCCGATCAACTCGATCGCCTGATCCACAAGCTGGATAAATTGCAGCGTCAGTTTGAAGCCCTCGATGGGTACTCTCTAGAAGCGCAAATCGAGAAGATCTTACCAGAAATGGGATTTGCCCCCGAAGACGGCGATCGCTTAGTTAGCGCGTTCAGTGGCGGTTGGCAAATGCGGATGAGTTTGGGTAAAATCCTGCTGCAAAGTCCTGACATACTACTGCTGGATGAACCGACAAACCACATCGATTTAGAAACCATCGAATGGTTAGAAAATTATCTAAAAGGCTTAAAAACTCCGATAGTGATTGTATCCCATGACCGGGAATTCCTGGATCGCCTCTGTACCCAGATTGTGGAAACAGAACGCGGCGTCTCTACCACCTACCTGGGTAATTATTCGGCTTACTTACAGCAAAAAGCCGAGATGCAAGAATCCCAACTCAGCTCCTATGAGCGTCAGCAGAAAGAACTGGAAAAGCAGCAAGCCTTTGTTGAGCGATTCCGCGCCAGTGCAACCCGCAGCACCCAGGCAAAAAGCCGTGAGAAACAATTAGAAAAAGTTGAACGCATCGAAGCGCCAACGGGTAGCTTAAAAAGCTTACATTTTCGCTTTCCCCCAGCCCCTCGTAGTGGTCGCGAGGTGGTAAAGATTAAGGATTTGGTGCATACCTACGACGACAAGATTCTCTTCCTCGGTGCAGACTTGCTGGTTGAACGGGGCGATCGCATCGCTTTCTTAGGACCGAATGGATCAGGCAAATCCACGCTATTACACCTAATGATGGGTATGGAAAACGCCACGGAAGGGATTGTGGAACTGGGTCAGCATAATGTGATCCCCGGCTATTTTGAGCAAAATCAAGCCGAAGCGCTGGAGTTAAGTAAAACCGTCATGGAAACCATCCATGATGAAGTTCCCGATTGGAAAAATGAAGACGTTCGTACCTTATTAGGGCGATTTCTCTTTAGTGGTGAAACAGTCTTCAAAAAAGTCGAATCCCTGAGTGGGGGAGAAAAAGCCCGTCTGGCTTTAGCAAAAATGCTGCTACGTCCCGCAAATTTACTCCTATTGGATGAGCCAACCAATCACCTGGATATCCCCGCCAAAGAGATGTTAGAGGAAGCCCTCCAGCATTATGATGGTACCGTGATTATTGTCTCCCATGACCGTTATTTTATTTCCCAAGTGGCGACGAAAATTGTCGAAATTCGCGATGGCGAGTTCCGAACTTATCTAGGTGATTATCACTACTACCTCGATAAAATTGCCGAAGAGAAAGAACAGGCAAGATTAGCCGCGATCGCATCCGAAAAAGCTGCCAAGAAAGCTGCGAAAGCTGCCAAGAATAAAGCAGCGGCTAAAGGTCAATAAAGCAACGTAGACCCGTACCGTGACATGTCTGTCCGATCAGGGATTAATCGGAATTTTTTCCTATCCCTGATAGACAAAACCTGCCCTCACAGCTATACCAAATCCGCTCAAGTTACCCCCTTTTGCCACAGCGATTAAAATCACTGCTACACAAACAAAGTCAGCCTACAAGAACCTGGGTTATAAAGGCGGTGGCTAATCCGGATTTGGTATTACTCATGATAGAAGACCGGGCTAATTGAGAACAGTGTCAATAAGTATTATTTCTATAGAGTTTATCGAAGAGGAGGACTCTAGAGAAAGAAAATCTCGCTAATTTTTCGGGCTAAACGCCTAAAAACCCAAAAGAAAGGCAAAGATTAGCTATCAACTTAAGAAACTAATGATATCATAGCGGTGAAATTAGTGTAGGAATTAAGAGCGATACTATGATGCAAGCACCTGTATCTCCTGTGGTGCTAGTCATCTTGGACGGCTGGGGCTACCGCGAAGCAATGGATGGAAATGCCATTGCCATCGCTCGAACCCCTGTGATGGATAGCCTTTTGGCGGCTTATCCCAGTACAACCATTCGGACATCTGGTAAAGACGTAGGTCTACCAGAGGGTCAAATGGGTAACTCGGAAGTGGGTCACCTGAATATAGGTGCTGGGCGTGTCGTCCCCCAAGAACTAGTTCGCATCTCAGATGCTGTGGAAGATGGTTCTATCCATGAGAATGCAGCCCTGCTGAAATTGAGCCAAGAACTTAAGCATCAAGGTGGTAAGTTACACCTGATTGGCTTGTGTTCAGACGGTGGTGTGCATTCTCATATCAACCATCTGCTGGGATTACTGGATTTTGCTAAATCCCAAGGATTCTCTGATGTTTGTGTTCACGCCATTATGGATGGTCGTGATACCAACCCTAACTCCGGGATCAGCTATCTTCATACCATTCAAGAGCATATTGACAAAATCGGCATTGGACGCATTGCCACCATTAGTGGTCGCTACTATGCCATGGATCGAGATCATCGCTGGGATCGCATCCAAAAAGCTTACGACATAATCACCCAGGATGGGAATGGGGATGGTCGTAGTCCGGTTGAGGTGATGCAAGCGTCTTATCAGGCGGACATTACCGACGAGTTTATTCTACCCACTCGGATTACGTCTGGTGCAGTGGAGCCGGGGGATGGGATGATTTTCTATAACTTCCGTCCCGATCGCGCCAGACAACTGACCCAAGTATTCACCGATCCGGACTTTAGCGCATTTGAACGGGAACTGATTAAACCTCTAGCCTTTGCCACGTTTACTCAGTATGATCCCAACTTCCCGGTTTTGGTGGCATTTGAGCCGCAGAACTTGAATAATATCCTCGGCGAAGTCATCGCCCGTAAGGGGTTGCGCCAATTCCGCACCGCTGAAACTGAAAAGTACGCCCATGTTACGTACTTTTTTAATGGCGGTTTAGAATTACCCTTTGAAGGAGAGGATCGGGAACTCATTCCCAGTCCCATGGTGTCAACCTATGATCGCGCCCCCGCCATGTCCGCCGTAGAGGTGACGGAAGTGGCGATCAAGGCGATCAGCAAAATGATTTACTCCTTGGTGGTGATCAACTACGCCAATCCGGATATGGTTGGACATACAGGAAATACACAAGCCTGTGTGAAAGCCGTTGAAACGGTGGATCACTGCTTGGGGCGGTTGATTGAGAATATCAACAAAGTTGGCGGAACCGCGATCATTATCGCCGATCACGGGAATGCGGAATACATGCAAGATGAACAAGGCAATCCTTGGACCGCGCACACAACTAACCCTGTACCCTTTATTCTGATAGAAGGGGAAAAATTAAAAATCCCTGGACATGGCACAGAAGTTGCCCTGCGTAGCGATGGACGTTTGGCAGATATTGCCCCGACGATTCTGGACATCTTACAACTACCACAACCGCCAGAAATGACGGGACGTTCTATGATTAAACCAGTGGAGTTTGATGTGCGGAAGAATCGAACGCCAGTAAGAGTTGCCTTGTAGTCTTTGGTCTGGGACGAAAACAACAAGACCAAATTTCCATTGACAAGTAAGCCATAATTAGCGATGATCGTTAGTCAAGTTCTGCAAATTATTTGGGCAGCATCTGCTCTCGGTTTGATTATTTTAGTGTTGCTTCATAGTCCCAAAGGGGATGGTATTGGTGGAATTGGCGGTCAAGCCCAACTGTTTACCAGTGCCAAAAGTGCAGAAACTGCCCTCAACCGGGTTACCTGGGTGCTTGCCATTATCTTTATCGGTTTGACCATTGTTCTCAGTGCTGGGTGGTTGAATCAGTGATATCTTCCCCCACTGAATCGAACAAGCAAAGAATTTGGGATGAGAAAAATTACCGATCCCAAGCTGAGGCGTTTCCTCCATAGCACCAGGAAACGTCTCTTGTGGATAGCGATCTTGACCAGTGGTTTAATTCTGTTACTATCGATATCTTGGCATGTCCCTGGGATTCCGTTCTCTCTCCCAACTCCTCAACCTCACCCCCTCCCCCAAACATTGGCGCAGTGGGATGATCAAACTGGTGTCGGTGATTATTTGACGGATATTAAGTTAACCCCCGTGGAGTATCTGGTTTGGTCTGAGTTTCCGGTTCAGGTTTATATTGAACAACCCAGAGAATCAGCGGAATCCTCGGCTAGTGCTCAACGATTCCATCGTTGGTACAATGCCGTGTTACAAGCGGTAGAGGAATGGACTGTCTATTTGCCCTTACAGGTGGTTTCTGAGACAGAATCGGCAGATATTACAATTGTGCGATCGCGTCCCCCTCTGCAAGCCTCCTTTAACCGCGAAACCCAACGATTTGAGAACATTCGCGCCCGTACTGCAGAAACTCGCTACGAATTTTATCTGCGTCCAGGAGTGAAGGAACCACGGGATATTTTAGCACATAAGTTTACCATTTATCTGAGTCCCCACCAAACGGTAGACTATACCCTAGCCACGGCTCGTCATGAAATAGGACATGCTTTGGGGATTTGGGGTCATTCTCCAGTGGAAACGGATACGATGTACTATTCCCAGGTTCGCCATCCCCCGGAAATCTCCGTGCGGGATATCAACACGCTCAAACGAATTTACCAGCAGCCCACTCGCTTAGGATGGGCGGTGATACCTACAAAGCAGGGGGAGCAGGGGGAGCAGGGGAAGATGAGGTATTTGTAGGGGCGAAGCATTCGCGCCCAAATCTACCGGTTTTCTACCAAAGTCTCAACGCGAATGCTTCGCCCAATCCCCACGGGGAAGCTGAGGAAGATAAAAATAGGTAATCTTCTACCGGGAAGAGAATAACACCTATTACACAATTTACCGCCGCCACAGATGGGCGATGAGGCGATAGAGGAGGGCGATAAGAAACGGGGCGCTTAATACCAGACTCCAGATAAAAATGGGTGAGGATAAAAACGAAACGTCGGTGTAAGATTTCGGTTGGGGTTGTTGAACGGAAATCGCGGTGGCGGTTAAGCCGCTAATCGCTAGTCCAATTCCAGCTAAGGCGATAGTATTATCCAAGGCGCGATCGCTCTTGGTTTGCTCAACGTCGATAATCCCTTGTAGCGTACTATTCAGGTTTTCTAGTAAGGTGAGTCCGGGTTGGAAGTTCTCACAGTCGGAGGCGACTTGGCGCTGGTATTTCTGGGCGTAGAGTTCACTGCTGAATTCTTCCAGAACCGTTAAGTCACACCCTGAATACTTTTTCTGCATACTTTGCAGCCGATACTGATAGTTTTCCAGGTTAATCGTCAGGGTACGGCTTTGGTTTTGTAGAGCGTTTAAGGCAAGAGCATAATCCGCTAAATTAATCAAGTGTTCTTTCAGAGTTTTTTGCAGTCGCCCTAAACTCACGCGGTTTCTTTCACATTGTTCGGTGATGTGTTTAATATCTTGAATCGCGGGTTGAATCTCCACGTATTCCCGTTTGAGGTCAGATTTCTGGGCTTGGCTTTGGTAATACGACCAAACAATTTTATGGCGGTATTGAAACAAGCGCAACCAGTCATAATAGCTGGCTTGTACCTGGGTTCGCATGGCGTTGGGGGTGGAGTCGTGGGGAAAGAGCCAGATTAACAGGTGATGGCTTTCTTTGAGATAGTTTTGCCAAAAGTCGGGAGGGGATAAGCTGGGATTGGGGGCACGATACCAGAGTTCAAATAGAGTTGCACCGTTTAACTGTCCTTTGCCGATAATGTCTCGTGTCCAGTTATAATCGCTGAGGATTTGGGTGTAGCAATCTTGGGCGATTTCCTCAATTTCGGTATCGGTTTTCGGGGTAGTCAGTTGACCCCAGAGTAACCAGGTTTGTCCAATCGTTCCGGTTTGCTGAGATAGGCGTTGAATCAGGTCTTGTTTTAGGTGATAGAACGGTTTATCATCCAGGTCTTGGGGTTCATCATTAAATTGATGATTGGCATTTAGTTTACCGGAATAGTTCACCTGAAGCGCGTAAGTGTCACCCAGTTGTAGAGGATAGTACCAGCCATCTAAGGGTGAGGGGAATGGCTGAATTTGGGTATCAAGGAGTTGAATGACATCGGTGTCTGGAGTTTGGGGATGCTGGAGTTGGGCGTATTTCCCGTTAAAATCCTGTTCATCTAAATTGCCGTAAACTTTCTGCCAAAAGTTATAGCGGTTTTGGTTAATTTGAGCCAAATTTTGTCCTAATCCTTCTTTGAGGTCATAGAGAAAAAGGTTAATACTAGGATAGATAATAAAATTAGACATATTAGTAGGGTGGGCATTGCCCACCTAAATTGTTCAGTCTTTACCCCGAATCCCTTGCCAAATGCGTTGCAGAAGATTGGGATTATTTTTTGCCTTATCTTTAGCAACAGAATCAGAAGCGTTAAAAATATCAATGGCGGAATTCGTTAGTTCTTGCGTTGGTTCATTGGGTAAAGGAAGTGGTGGTAATCCTTTGTTGCGAACACCTGCATTTTGATCTAGCCGTTCCTGTTCTGCTTGGTAAAGTTCATTTAAAGGAGGATAGTCTCCAACAATAATATCCAAATTTGCGATAGTATCAGGATTAGCTTTCATTGTTTCCGCCAAATCATGAAACTTAGATTGCACATCCGGCGGTAAAGGATTGTCTAACTGCGCCAAAGCATTCAGGCAAGCTGTTAGTAATCGTTGGTCATTAGCATTCATTTCTACACATCTCCATTTACCTTACCTTATTTTCCCATTAAATCCGACTCCCTACCACCCAATCCCTCTGCGAACCTCTGCGTTAACCTCTGCGTCCTCTGCGTTGAAAAATAGCTCAACCAGACAAATTATAACCAAATTGCCGCCAAATTATCGCCAAATTGTAGGGTGCGTTAGCAAGGCGTAACGCACCATCAGCCCTCACCCCCAGCCCCTCTCCCACCCCCCTAGCCCCCCTTTGAAAGGGGGGTAAAAGAGGGGAGCAAGAGGGAACCTGTAATCGTAAACGCCGCCCAATAATAGGGATGCTCAAATATTTTTTCTTGTAATTGATCCCGTTCCATTTTGTCAATTTTCCATAACTCATGTTTGATAAAAGGACGCAGCGGTTTCTCCTCTCTTGGTAATTGTTGAAAAATCACCCAATAATATCGCCTCAACTTCTGATAGGTGAGATTTCGTAACCACTTTTGGGCTTTCGCCAACGCCACCGCAGGCGGTTTACCTTTTTTCAGTTGCCAGTAAAAATAAACCATGAACAGTAAACTACTAATATTATCGGGAATTATCCACAGGGTACTCAAAACATGGGAAACCCCTTGATAAACAAAAGCACTGACTAATCCTACATAATCTTTTTCAATGGTTTCTCTTCCGGTGAGCGCCGTTTCACAGGCGGCGAGGGTGACAAGTTGATATGAATTTAAGGAAAGCTGACGGATATCGTTAATGGTTAGTTTATCCTGATGATTGAGGAGTAAGGCTGAGTTTTGGGGGGTCTCGTTATTATAGGTTCCATGTCCGGTAAAGTGGAAGATAGTGTAATTTCCGTTAATCGCATCGGTAACGGCTGTTTTAGTCGCCTTTTTACCTGACAGGCGCTGAGAATTGGGGAACAATTGAGCAATCGCCGCCGATTCAATTTCTGCGTAGGGAAGCGGTTCACAGTCTTTGTGAGGGGGATAGTCTACCTGTAGGGGCAAAATAGGTTGTACCTCTTCACGGTTATTTAAATTGAGTCCAATTTGGGCGCTGGGGAGATAGGTAATCGTGAAGGTATCGGGAAATAATGCATGAATAGGAAAGCGGTGTAAGTCGCGGTGGGGAATCAGAATTAGATTGTGAATGTGAGCGCTGGGATTGGTGATGGATTCGGGATTCAGTTGAGTTAAAATGGCGGGAATATTTAGGATATGCTGTAATTCTTCGAGTAAGTTAGGTAATTTATTTTGCCAAGATTGCCCCAATTCCGGCTCCCCCCTTTCAAAGGGGGGCTGGGGGGGATTCTTCCGATAATCTTGATAAAATTCATCCCAGGTTTTAATCCAATCCTCTAAAGGTTTAATCCCCCTGACTTCCCCCGACGCGGGGAGAGGCGCATCAATAATAATCGGATTCTCGCTATTGTGTTTAATAATAAATGTCGTCAGGGCATTTGGACTCAGATGCCAATAAATAATCGCCGTCGTGGGATTAGTGAGGGATTGAATCTGGCGATAATCGGGACTAAGCGTCGTTTCATTTCGGGAATCAAGTATCCAGGTGAGATAGAGATTCTTATTCATCTCGGCGGTTTCTAGTGCCAAGATAGGTTTACCCTCTTCGACTAAGACATCGACCCCGATTTGAGAGAAGGGGAGGAATTTAGCCAGGAGTTGGCGTTTCTGAAATGTGGATTTTTGACTATTTAATAGCGTCTGGAATACCTTTAAGCCTTGGTTGCGCCATTGCTTGGCTTCTGTGTGTTGGTTTAAGCCCAATAAGACGCGAATTAAGTCTTGTAAAACCTGTAAATGTAGTTCAGGATAGGCGTCTGGGGTGAGGGTAATCAAGGCTTGGTGATATTCGGTTACGGCTTTATGCCAATAGTCGCGGTAATTGCGCTGATATTTTCCTTGCTGATAGTGGGCGTTTCCTATGTATTGATGCAATAGTCCCCAACCTTCGGGGTGCGTGTCTTGGGGACAATGCTTTAAGCCTTCCTGATACGATAACAACTCTCCTTGATAACCCCGTTGAGTTAGATTATGATTTGGCAAGATTGGGGAGGTATTGGGAAATTGGAACTCTAAAAAAGTCGCCGCTTCGGGATTATAGTGTCGGGAATTTCCAGCCGCAATCCCTCGGTTTAGCCAAGCTTTGTGGTAATCAGGTTTGATTTGAAGGGCTTTGTCATAAGATGCGATCGCTAATTCATTTTCTTCTAAATTAGCCAGCGCTACACCCCGGTTTAACCAAGCTTCGTCCTTATCAGGTTTGAATTGAAGGGCTTTGTCATAATTGGCGATCGCTAATTCATTTTCTCCTAATGTAAACAGCGCATTACCCCGGTTGTACCAAGCTTCGTGGTAATCCGGTTTGAACTGAAGGGCTTTGTCATAAGATGCGATCACTAATTCATTTTCTTCTAAATTAGCCAGCGCTACACCCCGGCTGTACCAAGCTTCGTGGTAATCCGGTTTGAATTGAAGGGCTTTGTCATAATTGGCGATCGCTAATTCATTTTTTCCTAATGCAAACAGCGCTACACCCCGGCTGTACCAAGCTAAATGGTCATCAGGTTTGAATTGAATGGTTTTCTCAAAAGATGCGATCGCTTCTTCATATTCTCCTAAATCAGCTAGCGCCAAACCCCGATTGTTCCAAGCATAGTAGTAATCAGGTTTGAATTGAAGGGCTTTGTCATAATTGGCGATCGCTTCTTCATATTCTCCTAAGTTAGCCAGCGCCAAACCTTTGTTGTGCCAAGCTTCGTGTAAATCAGGTTTGAATTGAATGGCTTTTTCAAAAGATGCGACAGCACCGAGAAAATCCCCTGCATCAAATTGCTGAAGCCCTCGATTAAACCACACTTCTGCCTGATCACTATCGCTATTTTCAATAGAACTAATTGATTCGGGAGGCGATGTCTCAGCCGATACCCTCTTCCTTGGTTCCACCGCCGCCACTTCCTCCCCTTTCCCCGCAGGTTTCATTAACAAATCCCTACCAATTTCTGCGGCTATTTCCCCCAATTCCCCACACCCTACCCGACTCAACCGCACTAACTGCGACGCCAACTGATGATCCGCGTCTGGCAATTTCCGTAACTGCTTCCCATACTCTCGCAGCCACGCTTTAAAATAGCGGTCATTCATCCGATGTCCTAAATGTTGGAATACCTCTTCTGAGTTCCATCCCTGACTTACCCCAGTTAGCAGTTGCCGAAATAGCTGCTGATAGTCTGCATCACTGAGGGGTTGACGTTTCACCCGCCTGTGTGGTTTCTGTTTGAGGAAGGGTGGTAATAGGGGCTGAATTAGCCGGATTAGCCACCGCAAAAACTGCTTCACCATCGGCTTGTCGAAAAGGGGTTATTGTTTCTGACTTTTCACGGGAAGTCTAGAAACCTGAGTCGGGGCGGGTTTAGTTACTTATGGGTGCAACCGAAAAGATAGTAGTGAAACCCGCCCCTACACGCATTGCGCCACATACCGTGAAAAGTCTGGGTATTGTTTTAGTTTATATCGTTCGTGTATCGGGGTGGTCGGATGCGATCGCGGGTTTTCTATTCATTCGCCATTTAAGTCAAGGGCGACCCGATAAAATTGAGTGGATGGGTGGTGTTCATTGATGCAGACAGGTCGCCCCTACAGTATATTTATGATTGGGTGACTACAGGGGGTTAATTGATTCCCGTGGGATTTAGAAACCTGCGAAGGCAGGTTTTGTTTGTGTAGATGCGGTTTTAACCGCCCCATCCGAGAGCGCCTGATGGGGGATCTTCAGTGTCCTATCCTAATTTGACGAAAATTGCCTGCACCAGCTTCACCAGTTCAAAGGCGACAAAGATTGCGAGAATAGCTGTAACCAAGCTATTTAAGACGCGATTATTGCCATAGCCAAACACAGAGGCACTAAATTTGATCAACACAAAGGCGAGACAGGTAATGACGGCAAGTTGCAAAAAAGTCATAGGTTCTGGTTTAACTAAGTATTTTTGCTGATTAGACTATATTACCAATTAATCGACTGAGGGTGACTGGGTGCGTTGGACAATGCCAATAAAAGCATCTTCTAGAGAAAACGGAATCGATCGCAACGACTCAATTTTAATACCTGCATCGTCTAACACAGAGCGGACTTGGGGGATTTCCCCATCGGGATGATCCAGAACCAAGTGCAAGCGATCGCCAAATATTGACACCCGCCATGAGTCTATCTTACTTTTGAGTAAGTTTGAGGCATTTTGCGTCTGGTCAGTCACCACCTCAATCAACTGACCCGGTTGTGCGGCTTTAATTTCACTAGGCGAACCCTGCGCCACTACCTCACCCGCCACCATAAACCCCATGCGATTACATTGTTCGGCTTCTTCCAAATAATGGGTTGTGACTAACACCGCTGTTCCTGAACGGGCAAACTGATTAATAAACCGCCAAAACTGACGCCGCGCCAACGGATCAACCCCGGAGGTTGGTTCATCCAAAAACAAAATTTCCGGTTCATGCATCACCGACGCACCAAACGCCACTCGCTGCTTCCATCCCCCCGGTAATCGCCCGGTGAGGATATTTTCCTTTCCGACTAACCCACAGGTGGCTAATACCCAATCAATCTTCGTGGGGCGTAGTCGTCGGGGTACACCGTAAACCCCACAATAAAATTCTAGATTCTGGATGATTGTTAAGTCATCATACAGGGTAAATTTTTGACTCATATACCCAATGCGTCGCCGCAACTTGCTACTGCGGAGGTTATGAGTTTGTCCGGCTAAAGACATGGTTCCCGATGTCGCCGGAATTAAGCCACACAGCATTTTAATGGTTGTTGTTTTCCCTGCACCATTTGCTCCTAGTAATCCATAAATATCTCCATATTTAATTTCTAAATTAACACCTTTAACGGCTTGAAATTCACCAAATAATTTCTTTAAATCATTCGCCCCAATCGCAATAGAATTGGCAGAGAGAGACGATGATTGATTACCCGTTTTAACCCCATCGCCTCCTTGAGCAGAGACGTAGCATGCTACGTCTCTACAATCTTTGTGCCGAGGAAAGGGGATAAATTCCGGTTCCTTCCCCGCCGCCCGCAGACGTTTAACAAAGACGTTTTCTAACGTGGGATCAGCGATTTGAATACTGTTTATTTCTAATTGCTGTTGACTCAAGCGATGGCGAATTTCTGCTTCTCCATCCGTCGCGTCTTCCACCAGCACATCCAGTCTATCCCCAAAGGTTTGCACATCAACAATGGAAGTCTGTTGAGTGGGTATCGTCTCATCGTGCAAAACCGCCTCAGCCGCTTCAATATTCGCCGTTCGCACCTCCAGTCGTTGCAATCCCAGACTCTCTCGCAATTGGGAAAGCGTACCAATTTCCTGGATTTGACCCTCATACATTAACGCAATGCGATCGCACCGTTCGGCTTCATCGAGGTAGGGCGTCGCGACTACAATGGTTACACCTTCACTCGCAACAGTAGCCAGAACATCCCAGAATTCCCGCCGAGATACCGGATCAACCCCTGTTGTCGGTTCATCTAAGAGCAAAACCTCCGGTTGAGCGATGAGCGCACAACAGAGGGCTAGTTTTTGTTTCATCCCCCCAGAAAGTTGTCCCGCTAAACGATCAGCGAATTGCTGCAAATTCATTAACTGCAAATATTTGCGGCGGCGCTGCTGAAACAAATCGGCTGGAACCTGACGCAATCCGGCACTATAGCGCAAGTTTTCATCAATACTTAGATCGAGGTAAAGGGAGAATTGTTGGGTTAAATAACCACTTAAAATGCGGGCGTCACGCGGGGATTTTTCCAGGATTTTTACTTGTCCTCCTGATGCGTCCATCACCCCACCTAAAATATGGAAGGTTGTGGTTTTTCCCGCGCCATCGGGACCAATTAAGCCAAAAATCTCCCCGCGCTGAACTGTAAAATTAATGCCTTTGACGGCGAGGAGTTTGCCGTAGCGTTTGTATAATCCTTGAACTTGAATTACATGGTGGTCATTCATTGTTTATTGTTCATTGATATTTGGGGATTGGGCGAAGCATTCGCGTTGAAAGTTTAGTAGGAATCCGACGGATCTGGGCGCGAATGCTTCGCCCCTACATGCCCCTACATGCCCCTACGTGCCCCTACGTGCCCCTACGTGACCCTACATACCCCTACGTGCCCCTACGTGCCCCTACGAATGAACCTCTTCCTCTAACAGGATTTCTGCATCGGCTGGCATTCCGGGTTTGGCAAATCCTTCGGGATTATCAATCCTAATTTTTACGCCAAAGACTTGCTTGACGCGATCTTCTTTAAAGTAAATATTTTCTGGCGTAAAAGAGGCTTGGGTGTCAATTTCGGTTACGGTTGCACTTAGGGGTTGTTCTGGGAATGAATCTAGATAAACTTTGGCTTTTTGACCCACCCGAACTTTGCCAATATCGCCTTCGGGAATATAGCCGCGTAAATAAACCTCATCTAGATCGAGTACAGTAATCAGGTGTTGACCCGCTGCGATCACTTCTCCGGGTTCAACGGTGCGAGTCAAGACGGTGCCTTGAATGGGACTGGTGAGGGTAAGGTCGTTTATTTTAGCCGCGATCGCATCCTGGGCGGCTTGGGCTTGTTTGATGTCAGACTCGGCGGCGGCGAGTTGGGCGCGGGCTTGGTCTAGCTGCTTGTTAAGGGCGTTGATTTGCGCTTGAGCGATCGCGGGATTCAGTCGGCTGGTTTGGGCTTGTTCGAGTTCCCCTTGAGCCGCGTTAACTTGTCTGCGGTTCGCTTCTACCACGGCTTGTTGAGCGGCGACAGCCGATTGCAGGGTGTTTACTTTGGTTTGGGCTTGGTCGAATTGCTGTTGGGAAATCACGCCACCTCTGAGGAGTTGGGTGAAGCGATCGCGATCGGTTTTGGCTAGAGTTAATTCAGCTTGAGCCTGTTGCAACTGGGCTATGGCTTGGCTGAGTTGCGCCTCAGCCGTCGCGACGCTAGCATTGGCTTGGGAAATGCGCCCACTGGCGTTTTGTTGAGTTTGTTGTAAATTTAGGGTGGCTTCTTGCAGGCGACTCATCAGCACATCAATCTGTAGACGCGCTTGGCGTTCTTGTTGTTGCGTCGCTTCTACCCGGGCTTTGGCTTGTCTGAGTTGGGCTTGAATTTCATCATCATCAAGCCTGACAATGGTTTGACCTGCGCTGACGGTATTCCCTTCCCGTACTGCAACCGACTCGACTTTACCGGGGACTTTTGCACCAATATCCGTTTCGTAGCCTTCAATGCGACCACTCAGTTGCAGGGTTTCATCGGTTGGGGATGGAGTTAAAAAATACCAGGTTGCGGCGGCGACACCGGCGATTAACAACCCGGCTGGGATGAGCAAACGGGGTGAGAGTTTGCCCTTGGGTTTGGCAAATTTGCCTGATTCAGGGGCTTTTTGCTCTTGTTCTTCGCGGGGTGAGAGGGTCTGAGTCATCGTATTTACCTCTCTGGCGAGGGGAGGGTTATTAAATAAGAGGGGGTGACGACCGTTTAAGTGCTGGATTTGAAATTTTTTATATCAAACCAAACTGTACGGTCTATATATTGTTATAGTAGACTGTACAGTTTGATAAAGTCAAGCATCAGTCTCGTTTCACCAACCGCCTTGGGTTGAAACCCAAGGAACCAAAAGCTGGCATTCGTCTGGAGACGACTACAACTCTTATCTCTTATTCAGTCAGCTTTAGCTGAATGCAAGCTTTTAGCCAAGAACTTGAGTTCTTGGCGGGTGTTAAGGCTGACGTCTGACTTCGCGAGTACCAGGAACCCTATAGTCTGAGCAGTACCACATTTCCAAACCATGTCACGATCAAAAAACAGCGAATCAAACCGAAAGAGTAGGGTCGATAAAGCCGAACAAATCCTCAACGGAGCCACCCAGGAGTTTCTCAAACACGGCTATGCGGCGACAAGCATGGATCGAGTCGCCGCCGCTGCTAAGGTGTCTAAGCAAACCCTCTATAGTTATTTTCAAGACAAAGAAACTCTATTCACCACGTTAATAGAGCGTATGGCAAAAGGGCGGTTTCAGTTAGTCTTTGGTTCTGTACCGCTACAAGGAGAACCCCAAACTGTGCTGCGACAGTTGGTTAAAACTGGGCTAAGTCGCATTGCTACAGATCAAGAATATTTATCCTTTGTCCGGGTGGTAATTGCCGAGTCGGGACGCTTCCCTCACCTGGCGCAAGTGTTTGTCAGCAATATTACCAAACCCGCCCTGGAAACCTTAACGCTGTACTTTGCATCTCATCCAGAGCTCAAGATTGCTGATCCTCAAGCCAGCGCCCGAATTTTTGTCGGGTCGATTATTGCATTCGTGTTGACGCAGGAGGTTCTGCATGGGAAGGAGTTAATGCCAATGGAGAGCGATCGCCTGATTGATAGTTTAATTCATTCGGTGCTTCACCAGTAGGTCTATTTTAAGGTTCCTTTAGAACTGACGTGACCAATCTTGAAACCAGCGTTCTACCACAACTTTTGTCTGGGTAAAAAACTCCACAGCTTGTCGCCCCTGTCCATGTAAATCCCCATAAAAACTATCTTTCCAACCACTAAACGGAAAGAATGCCATCGGTGCAGCTACACCAATATTAATGCCAATATTCCCCGCTTCGGCTTCATAACGAAACTGTCGCGCTGCTGCACCACTGGTGGTAAATAAACATGCCATATTGCCCCATTGACCCCGGTTCACCAATGCGATCGCGTCCTCTATAGTGTCGAGATGCATTAAACTTAACACCGGACCAAATATTTCAGTTTGAGAAATAGAACTGTCGGGGTTGACATTTTGCAGGATTGTGGGTCGAATAAAATTCCCTTGCTCATAACCGGAAATCTTGGCATTGCGCCCGTCTACTAACACCTTTGCTCCTTCATCAGCGCCCTGTTGAATCAATCCCTCAATCCGGCTTTGACTGTCACGGCTAATCACCGGTCCCATTTCCACCCCTTCATCCAACCCATAGCCAACGACACGAGTTTGAGCGGCTGACGCGATCGCATCAGTAAAACTATGCCGTGCTTCCCCCACGGTAACTGCCACAGACGCCGCCAGACAACGTTGTCCCGCACAGCCAAAGGCACTATCGGCAGCAATTCGAGTTGTCATTTCCATATCCGCATCGGGGAGGACAATGAGGGGATTTTTCGCCCCTCCCTGACATTGCACCCGCTTGCCGTGGGCGGCTCCTTTGCTGTATACATACTGTGCCACCGGGGATGAGCCAACAAAACTAATGGCGCGAATGGTTGGGTGTTCTAAAATCGCATCCACTACCGAAGCAGCCCCATTCACCAGATTCACCACTCCGTTGGGTAATCCCGTCGCCTCTAATAATTCAAACACCTTTTGCATCGTCAACGGTACTTTTTCCGAGGGTTTAACGATACAGGTATTCCCGCAGGCGATCGCATAAGGTAAAAACCAGAAGGGAATCATACCCGGAAAATTGAATGGCGCAATAATGGCTGTCACTCCCACCGGTTGACGAATCATGATTTCATCAATCCCTCGGGCAACATCTTCTAGATTGTATCCCTGCATCAGCATTGGAATACCACAGGCGACTTCCACATTTTCAATTGCCCGTCGTAATTCTGCTTTTGACTCCTTTAGGGTTTTACCGCATTCCAGGGTAATTGTACGGGCTAATTCATCTAAATTGTCTTCTAATAAAACCTTGAGTTTAAACAGATATTGTACTCGGGTTGGTGGAGGAATCCGCCGCCAATTTGTGAAAGCGACAGCCGCCGCCTCCGTCGCCGCTTCTACATCATCTTTAGGCGATAAAGGAACTCGCGTTAAGACATCAGTCGTAGCTGGGTTAACAACCTGAAGCGATTCGGTGGCGCTGGAGGGACACCATTTGCCATTGATATAGTTCGGTAACAGATTTTTTAGATGCACCGTCGGTTCTCCAGAAAGGGGGAGCAGTTATCAGTGAGCAGTTATCAGTTATCAGTGAGCAGTTATCAGTTATCAGTTATCAGGAGCTGGGGGAGCTGGGGGAGCAGAGGGAGCAGAGGGAGCTGGGGGAGCAGAGGGAGCTGGGGAAGCTGGGAGACAAAATTT
>NZ_JAVJRX010000183.1:0-19103 GCF_040219735.1 Coleofasciculus sp. G1-WW12-02
AGGTAAGGTCACAGGAAGAACACCTGTTCTTAGGCGTCAGGTGGAAGCTCAGTAATGAGTGCAGCCGAGACGTACTAACCGACCGAGGGCTTGACCTTCTATATTCTCTCGCTGTGCAGTCTTGAGGGTTCTTCTCTCAACGAATTAGAACCACAATCTTGTCTGGTGTCTCTGGCGCAATGGCACCACTCCGAACCCATCCCGAACTCGGCTGTGAAACGTTGCTGCGGCGAAGATACTTTGGGGGTAGCCCCCTGGGAAAATAGCTCGATGCCAGACTTCTCATTTTATTAATAAAGCCCTCTTTTATTCAAAAAAAGAGGGCTTTATTGTTTGGGTAAGAACGCCAACAACGACTAGAGTTGTTAGTGACTGAATCTAGAACCTTAATTTTTTACGAAAAGCGATCGCGACGACGAAATACAAACAGATTGCCTGTTGCACCTCGCCCCACCCTGATTTCTGGATCGAGGTAGGAGGTTGTCCATAAAGCCTGATTGCGGAAGAATTCCCAGACTGGGATTTTTAATTCAGGAAGGCTCCAGTTTTCCAGATTAAAGGGTTTGGTTGCTTGCAGGGAGAAGGCATTAAAGGTAACATTGGCAGTGCGATCGGGAGTATCCCACGTCCAAACGCCATCAGCTTGTAACCGCCACTCTCCTAGCAGAGGTAAGTCTAGAAATGCGCCGTTAGAGGCACAGATTTTCTGGGTATCACCTGCAACTAACGTTTGCCACACCCGTTTGATTTTTAGGGTTCCCCCCAAATCGGGAATTGATGCAAGCTGGCGGGTAACAACGGTTCCTCTTGAGGCGTAGATCAATTCCCAGTTACCGAGTAGAGAGGGGAGAGAATTGGGGTGGAGTGGGTTGGGAATGGGATTGAGGTTTTCGAGCTGGTATACAATTTCATTAATTGGCTCTCCATTTGCGGGAAAGAGGGCTTGCTGTAGCCCCAATGCTTCTATTCGTTGCAGGAGTTGTGTTTTTGTTGATGACATTTCGGCTAATCTAAGTAGCTATTAGCAATAGCGGCAAAATTTATATTTTTTAAACTAATATATCCCTCTAGGTACTCTGGCTCAACTTCCTTGAATATCCCCGAATCATTTTGATAGGAAGGTATCCAGAACTCACTCTTAATCTCTAAATCCTTAAAACTATCATTGCCACCAAAAAATTGCTGCAATAGATATTCATAGACAAATTGTTTTCTGATACTTTCTTCTTTAAAAGAACGGCGATTCTTAATATCGCGACAGTAGGCTAGGGATAAGTATTTTATATCAATCACTTTCAAAGAGCATACTTTGTTGCAAAAATTTGTAAATCCATCAATTAATTCTTGGCTTGTTAAAAATATTGTTTTACGTCTAAACAAGGAGTTATTAAAGACATTGTTTTGATTAAAACCAAACTCATCAAACAAAAATTTCTCAAATTGATTGGGAGTAAAGATGGCTTTATTTAAAGCCACGTAAAAAACGTGATTTAGCCTAAACATCATATCTAGCGATTTGAAACTTAACTGTTTAATATCTATTTCCCAAAAAGAATAAAAATTGCTAGGTAATTGGAAATTAATAATGAGTTGTTTGTTTTGAGTGTTATAAACTTTTTCTAACTCTTCAAAAGTATGGTGATATGTAGGTTGACCTTCATAGGCTATTTTTAATTCAACTTCAGAATCATCAGGTAACGCACAATTGAATGTAGTTTTATAGGTTAAGTCATCCCATGTCTTTTTTGTTAATTTTAAGAAATAAGTATTTTTTTCTTCACGCCTAAATTCATGGAAACCAGTAGAAAATACAACCGCATCTGGTACTAATCGCCTACCATTAATACTAAAGGCATTAGCTAGATCCACTATCTTGGTATTACTAGTAGCTAATGACGCTACATCATTAGAGAGAAATCTGGTATCTAAGTGCAAAATATATTCGGGTGATACTGTCTTTGCTAAGTACGTCAGGCACATCGACTCCCAAACGCTATAAAAGTTCTCTATTCCCCAAATTTCTCCTTTATCAGGTTGGGATAGCTCCCCATGCAAAAATAACTCAATTGCATCATAAAAATACCAGTAATCTGTATCTTTAAGGGCAGTGTTTCTATCAATTAATTCCAGTGCGTTTTTAAGACTATCAACCGTTTGACTGCTAGACTCATCATGAAATAAGCCAGACTCGGCATCAATATACTTGTGCTTAAACCGTTCGGCTAAAGCAGTAACTTCACCGCTAACTTCTTCATGCAACTGCTGCTTAACCTCTACCAGGATATAGCAGTACATACCAACGATATCAGTGGACTGGTAATGCACCATCTGCCGGGGTAATGTCATAGCATCAATATATGCTGCGCCGTTATCCAGATACACCGCATGGTGTAGAAATAAATGCAGTTTGCTGTAGTCTATTTTCTCCGATTTTCCCAACCTATCAGCCAAAGACAATATTTTAAGCTCATCATAAGCGTTGAGAATAGAATCAATCAGATATAACTTCGAGTAAAAGATATTCTCTTCTATCTCAACATCAGGTAAACTGATTCGCTGAATACTTCCCTGATTTCTGATTACACCATCCCTATCCTGAGTTTTGATATCAGCTTTAAGATAATCTTTCTGGAGGCAAATTTCTTTAAAATGATTCAATACCTTATAAAACTGAAAAAAAAAGTCTCGCTTGCTGTCGTAAGTAGTAAACAAGCTTGGATCAAATCCTTTAGGCAAGCAGAAGATTAGCTGGAACTTTCGTCTTTTTATACCTACAAACGAATAGGTTTCATTAACCTCTAATTGCAGTTCTTTAAAATCTATCATTATTCAAAAAAATGGGATATCGTCTAACTCATCTTTCTACTCTAAAGCAGTTACACTATCATGCATATATTTTATAAATTTTTTGGTATGCATTACAAAATCGGCATAAGTCGTTAAGTTTGTGTCACTCAATGATTCTGTGAAAACTTTTCCTAAAGGTCTTTTGTCTCTGGCAAATACACTATCCCACAAATAGAACATGACTTTATCTTTTACTTGATCCAGCGAAACTTTTCCATCATTAGGCTTAATAAACCACCAACCAATTTGTTTATCTTCTACTCTTCTAATACTTGAATAATGGGATTTTATAAATTTATTGATTCCTACAATACATCGATACCACTTTAGATGCTCACCATTATCTAGTTCCAAAGTTGCTTTTGATATTATATCTGGTACGTTCTTATTTGTTATGTCAGCCTCACTAGGAGCCTCCACATACTCCCAATCCCAACGTCTCTTAAAAGCACTGTCTAGATAGTAAATTGACTCATCAGAGGTATTGATGGTAGCAAGAATGGATAAATTAGGAGGAAGGCTAATTTTATGATCCTTTAAGTTTTTCAACCTTCTTACTCTATCCCTATCCTCAGAATTGCTGCTTAATTTATTTTCCAATTCATATAATACAAAATTTTCCAATGTTGAACCTTTTACCTGTATCTCTCTATCAACTGTAATATTAGCTTTATAGTCCATGGCATTAAACAAACCGACCAGTTCCAACTCAGATATATCTACATCATAAGTTGACCAGCCATCATCTTCTCTATCTAATAACTGAAATATTGATCCGAAAATAGCAGCAGCATTTCCTCGATTCAATTCATCAATTACTAATAGATATTTTTCTTCGGAATTGTCAATTAAACCTCGATATGCTTTACCCAATGCCTGTAGGAAATGTCCGGGGTAATACTTGTAAGCTACAGAATTACCATAAGTGTATGGCAATAACTTGCCCATAAAATCAGAATAAGTATATTCAGGATGAAATACAGTTTTAACCGTATTCTCTAGACTTTTGGTATCTTCATCAAGTTTTATACCTAGTTGATGCTTGGCAATCTGGCGCAGCTGATAACTTTTACCCGTACCGGGACTGCCAAAAAGAATTTTTTGGATTGGTTTGACTGAATTTCCCATAATCTCCAAATAAGGTTCTGAAAAAATAAATTAGCCGTCTGTCTAATCTTTCCCTAGAACCAAAACCGCCGCTACGCACTCCATAAAATACTTCGCCAGTATATCGGAGCCATGATTACCCACCTCTGGTAACTTCGACTCAAAATGTCTTTGTCGATTCTAGCCCAAAAAAAAGCTAGAGTAACAAGGTCAGCAGGTATCAAATTAGACTAATGGGGACACTGTATGTTGTCGGGACGCCAATTGGCAACCTAGAAGATATGACCTTTCGGGCGATACGCATCTTACAAACCGTCGATACTATCGCCGCCGAAGATACCCGCCACACGGGAAAACTGTTGCAGCATTTTCAAATTAAAACCAACCAAATCAGTTACCACCAGCACAATCGCCAGCAGCGTCTACCTGAATTGCTGAATCAGTTAACCACAGGAAAAACTATCGCCCTGGTTACGGATGCGGGAATGCCCAGTATATCTGATCCCGGTTATGAACTCGTCCAGGCTGCTATAGAAGCTGGAATTCCAGTTATCCCCATCCCCGGTGCTACGGCGGGAATCACCGCCCTCAGCGCTTCTGGACTCCCCACAGATCGATTTGTGTTTGAAGGCTTTTTACCTGCTAGTGGACAAGAACGCCAACAACGGTTAGAGGTGTTAGCGGCTGAATCGAGAACCTTAATTTTTTACGAATCGCCCTACCGCCTCCAGCAAACCCTGGAAGATTTCGCCAACATCTTTAGTCCTTCCCGTCAAATCGTCCTAGCGCGGGAGTTAACCAAATTACACGAACAATTCTGGCGAGGCACCATTGAAGACGCGATCGCATACTACACCGACCACGAACCCAAAGGTGAATTTACCCTTATCCTTGCTGGCGCACCCCCTGAATCCCCCGTCCTCTCGGAAGCCACCCTCAAAGCCGAACTCAGCCAACTGATTAACCAAGGACTTTCGCGATCGCAAGCCGCCCGTCAATTATCTCACCTCACCAATCTGCCGCGACGCAACCTTTATCAAATGGCACTCTCATTACCGTAAGTAGAATGGCGCTGAATTAAGGCTGGTGGGCATTGCCCACCCTACGGTATGTCTTGATCAAATGGCACTATCGTTAAAGGTTGACGAAGGACGAATGACCAATGAAAACTGAAAAAGACCATCAACTTGACAGATGGTCTTTTTTGTGCTACTAGTTTCGTTGTCGTTCTGGGAGGAAATATGCTGCCCGTTCCCAAGCGTGCAGCTTAAGATTTCTTCATGTTTTTATCGTAACAGAGAATACGTTTTTTATCAAACTTTACATTTTTATCCAGAAATATCTGCCGTCCGATAGTGTTCAGCTTGTTGAGGACGCCCCCACAATATCCGTTCTCGCTTATAAATCGCCATCCCCGGTTTAGCACCCTTGGGCTTATAGACATGCTTCGGCTCAGTATACACCACCGGCACCACATCACTCTGACGACCTCGACTATAATGAGCAGCTAGGTCAGCGGCAAACTGGAGATCCGCCTCATCTGCCACAGCCCCCGGATCTAACCGTAATAAAACATGACTCCCAGCAATCTCTTGGGTATGAAACCACAAGTCATAATCCCCAGCCTTGCGAAACGTGAGCTGGTCATTTTGGCGATTGTTACGACCAATTAACAATTCAAACCCACTCGGTGTGCGATATCGGTACGGTTCCGAGGCTTCAGTCACATCACGACTACGCTGATCCCGAACATCCAAATAGCCTTGTCCAATCAACTCCTCGCGGATTTCCTGTAACGCCTGCAAATCTTCCGGCGTGGTGTAGCGATCAATCTGAACTAAAGACGCCTCAACCTGTTCCAAATACTCAACTTCCGCTTGCACCTCTTGTAGTAAAGGCACAACCGCCAGACGCGCCCGTTTCAGCTTTTGATGACGTTTATAGAGGGCTTGAGCATTTTGCACCGCATTTTTTTCAGGATCTAAGGAAATCGTCAATGGCTGATTGGTTTCAAAGTCCAGAACCGTCATCTGGTTCATTCCCGGTTGCCAATCTTGCAGATGCGCCATCAATAAGTCAGCTTGTTGACGATACTCATCCGCTTGTTCCGATTGCTGTAACCGTTGTTCAAAGCCTAACGCCTTGGAGCGCGATCGCACTAAAAAACTGTTGACCTTCTGGAGCAATTGGTTATGCAGTCGGCTAAACTCTTGTCGATTGAGTTGGTCAGTATAGTAACGATGCAGTAAAACCTGGACAGTTGGAGCCGATTTAACCACACCCCAACCTAAAACATTGTATCCATCGTCTGTCCAACCCGGTTTGAGTTTGTAGGGGCTCTTTTCACTATTATCATTTGTTGTCACTCTAATGTTACTAAACCCGCCCCCATCTTCCCCAACAAGGGCGGGTTTAGTTAAGTTATCAGTTCTCTCCAAAACGTTATCCGTAAAACCCGCCCCTACAACCCCATCTTCCCCAACAAGGGCGGGTTTAGTTAAGTTATCAGTTTTCTCCAAAACGTTATCTGTAAAACCCGCCCCTACAACTCTGGTTCCCTGCACCTCGGCTCCCCAATCCTCCAGCGCCCATAGCCATTCTTGCCAGCGCTGAAACAGCCGTTGCCAATGCTGTGTTCCTAAACTTTCAGTTGACCCTTCGGGATCTAAATCGGCAGCTTGGATCATGGAACGCACCAGTGCTGGACTTAATCCCCGATAACTCTTGAGTAATTGCCGTTTTAACGCTCCTGGAACTAAGCTAACTCGTTCCTGCCAACGCTCTTGAGACTCACTCAAACTGGGCAGATTACCCAACAAAGCCGGCGGATGTTCGTAAGGCTGACCGGTTTGAATGGGACGGACGCTGGATTGCTGGGGACCAACTTGATGGGCGGCTGTGACGATGATATTTTTAGCGTCTGTAAGAATAACGTTACTATATTTACCCATAATTTCCACATACAGATGCCAGAGAATCGGATCTCCGGGACGTCGGGCAAATTGCAAATCTAACACCCTCTCCCAAGGGGCAATGAACTGAATCCCTACCAGCGCCAACCCATTTAACTGATGTCGCAGTTGGTCACTAAACGTAAATGTATCGGGTATTCGAGGCGGCGGATCACTCAAGCAAATTCGGGCGGCTTGGGGATGCCAAGCCACTGTCAGCCATCCTCTACCTTGAAGCGTTCGCAAGCATAGAGCAATGGTATAGCGATCGCGCTGATAAACTTGTTCAAGTCGTCCTGGTATCCAACCAGCTTGTAACTGTGTACAAGCTGCTGTTAAGGTCGTAAAGTCAACCTGTTGCATGCCGATTCTGTCTTGGTAACGGTGTTTGGTGCAAAGAAAGCGTCCGTTGTCGTCTGAGTATCTACTTAATAGCAGATGACAAGTAAGCCGAATTTATGTCAAGCAAATCTAATCTTTTTTTCGGGTAAACCCGAAAATCAGGGTTTTCTGTGCGATTTAACCTTGTAAGCCTAAATTTTTGTAGATAACATTGTAATCAAATCCCTCGTAATCGCTCCTCAGGCGGCTTTTGCCGTTAATTTTTCATGGACATTCAACTGATCAATATCGGTTTTGGTAACATTGTTTCGGCAAATCGTGTCGTGGCAATCGTTTCTCCAGAGTCTGCCCCTATTAAGCGTATCATTACAGATGCCCGTGATCGCGGGCAACTGATTGATGCGACCTATGGGCGGCGCACTCGAGCCGTCATCGTTACCGATTCTAGTCATGTTATTTTATCAGCGATTCAACCGGAAACGGTTGCTCATCGCTTTGTCATTGGCAAAGATGGAGCAACTAACCATAATTAATTCGACAAGGAACCGATGAGCAAACCAGGCAGACTTATTGTAATAACGGGTCCTTCTGGCGTGGGGAAAGGAACTCTAGTCCGTTTACTTTTAAAGCGACACCCGCAACTGTATCTATCGATTTCCACCACCACCCGTTCACCGCGTCCCAGCGAAGTGCAGGGACAGCATTATTATTTTGTCAGTCGGGATAGGTTTCAGGAGATGGTAACCGCCAATGAGTTATTAGAATGGGCAGAATATGCGGGAAATTATTATGGTACACCCCGCAAACCCGTGGAACAGCATATTCAACGGGGTGAGTCTGTTCTCTTAGAAATTGAACTAGAGGGAGCAAGGCAAATTCAACAAACCTTTCCCACCGCCTTACGTATTTTTATTGTGCCCCCCAATGTGGCAGAACTCGAACAGCGCATTCGTCGGCGGGGTCAGGATAGCGAGGATGCGATCGCGCGACGCCTGGAACGCGCCAAGGCTGAAATCGAGGCGGCGGATGAATTTGATCTGCAAATTGTCAATGACAACCTGGAAGATGCTCTTGTCAGTCTGGAAGCGGCTATCTTTCCTCAGAATTCGTAATTCGTAATCAACCGATCAGTTTACAGGGGTTTTCAATTTAGTTGACTACAGGCAATGCTTTTTATGCCTGCCCTTGAGCAACTGAAAAAACTTGACAAGCTTCAGCGTCGAGTTGTGGTATTTGTTCTCATGCTGATTCCCGTTAAATTTTTAATCGATTGACTTTTATCAATGATCCAGGGCTTCAGCCGCCACAACGGATTTCAGGGAAAGGCAAGCTTACCTGTGTAGTCAACCCTACGCTAAACCAGCTAACGTACCGGATGAGTGGCTTCAACAGACCAGTCATGCCAGTATAGAAGAACCGATATCAGGGGCATCACGACATCTCACCGTTTAAAACCGCACGTAAGCATGCAAAGCCAATTAAATACCCCTGTACTAGAACAATTGATTGATTTACTTCAATCGAGTTATTCGGTGGAAGAGGCATGTAAAACCATTGAACCCTTAGTTCGACAACTTTTTCCCCATGAGATTGGGGCGATTTTTGTGATGAACTCATCAAAAAACTTACTGGAGGCGATCGCGACTTGGGGTTCTATCCCCTTGACGAGCGATTCAGTCTTTTCGCCCCACGAATGCCTAGCATTACGACGTGGACAGGCTCATTTGGTCGATGATACCCATTATTGCTTAAACTGCCAGCATATTCGCGCTAATTCTCCCGCCGTGGAAACCTTTTGTGTTCCCATGATTACCCATGGAGAAGCGGTGGGTTTGTTGTCCGTCAGTTCCCTCCAACGGGGGCGAATTGCCCAAACTCGACAATTAGCGGAGAAAGTGGCGAAGCATATTGGCTTGGCATTAGCCAACTTAAAACTCCGAGAAACTCTGCAAACCCAGACGTTTCGAGATCCGCTGACAAAGCTTTATAACCGACGGTATCTAGAAGAATGCTTGGAACGAGAGATCCGCAAGTCTCAACGTAAACCCCAGCCTATCGGGGTGATTTTATTGGAAATTGATGGGATGGAACAGTTAAATGACAGATTTGGGCAAGCCATGGCTGATTTTCTGTTACGCGAGATTGGTTTTTTATTGCCCAGCCAAATTCGGACATCTGATATTGCCTGTCGTTACGGCGGTCAACAATTTCTCCTATTATTGCCAGAAGCTGCGTTAGCCGTCACCCAACGACGCGCCGAACAAATGCGACAGAGAATTGAGCAACTCAGTTTAGAATATCGGGGTCAATCCCTGGGTTCTGTGACAATTTCTGTAGGGGTAGCCAGTTTTGCTGAACATGGTAAAACGGCGAAGGAAGTTCTGCAAGCGGCTCAGATAGCCCTAAATCTGGCGATCGCCGGAGGACGTGATCGCGTTGTCACAGCATCCTGAGCTCAAATGGAGGTCAAAATTCAAACGTTACTTAGAGACGTGCCATGGCACGTCTCTACATTGTTTCCCTGCTTCTGGGATGGGGCGATTCCCTACGGGATAGCTTCGCTTACCGCACAATGGTTAAAATGCTTAAAGCTGCCACTCCTATCGTTACCAGCACCATACCCACAATTTGAGAAACCGTTAATGGACTCTGAATCAAAATCCAAGCCAACAATGCCGTTAACACAGGTAAGGTAGCCCCCAAAACCGAAGCACTAGCTGCACCAACTCTCTTCATTCCCATGGTGTTGAAGACATAACTAATCAGAGTAACACCGCCTAAAACCAAACCACTAATCATTAGATTTGACCCCAAACTCGGCGCATAGACCAAACCCCACGATGCTGGGAAGGATATCATTACACCCAAGGCGGAAAATATCAGGACGATGGCTAAGTTCAGCAACAAAATTGGCATCGGATGAAGCTGTTTTGCCAGGTTTTGCATAAACATCAAATGCAGTGCAAAGGCGATCGCTGATCCTGATGCCAGGGTAACACCGAATGGTGACAGTTCCCCGCTACCACTGGGTAAAGTCGTCAGCACAAACCCAGCAATCACTATAGCGAAGGGAATGAAATGACTCCATCGATTGAAGCGATCGCTCAATAGCAACAGCACGATGGGATAGATAAAGAAAATAATCACAGCCACACCGGGCGCAATGATTCCTAATGCCCAATACAGCAATACTTTGGATAAGAATACCGAAAACCCACTACATACGAGAGTACCGAATAAACCCCAATTGCGCGATCGCACAACCTGCTGAATATCTCGCCACACCCCCGGATAAAACCCCCAACTCAAAATTGCCGCCATCGGTACAACCACCAACATGCGTGACCATAGTACCAGTAAAGCATTCCCTAGGGTCGGCAGCCAAAAACCACCCACAGGTGCTGATACTCCCGCGCTCGCTGTGGCATTAAAAATAATATTGACAAAAACGTTTTCAAATGCTATGGCTAGCAAGGATAACAACACCAGCACTAACCCAACCAGCTGTTTCCCCGTGGATTGTTTTTGCGGGCGTCTTTGAAACTGGGTAGGTTCAACAACGGGTAAAGGTGATTGAGACGCAGACGTGACGATTTCACCTTGATGAGAGGGAGGAGAAGATCCATCCGGATCAGGCGGTGGTAACGTTAGATGATTAGGGGCGGCGGGAGGGATTTGAGCACGGGGTTCAGGGGTAGAGGATAGGGGAGGCATTTCAGCTTTGAGTCGATTCACCAGCGTCTCTAGAATCACCGACCCTTGTTCCTGTAGACTATACATCTGGCTCAACTGTTGGGAAATTGAGCTTTGATAGCTATTGAGATCCTGTTGTAGTGTTCTAAACGTGATTCTCAGGGTGTTATCTAAGGAGGCGACTACTTCCTGGATGGTTTGCTGATGATTTCCCACCGTCTGATCCAGGGAGAGTGTTTCTGAAGACTGGGCGAGTTGTTTGAGTCGCTGACTGAGTAAGTCTTGCAGTTGATTGGCTAAAGCTTGGGCAATCTCAGACTCCAGTTCTGGCTGTTGAGTCAAGTGCTGCTGTCGTTGATCGTGCAGCGTTTTAATCTCCTCGGTCAACTGGGCTTTTTCTTGTTGTAGCCGCTCAATCTCCTGAGTAAACTGAGTCATGAGACTGTGACGCAATGTCTCTATGCCTTCAATACTCTCCGTCATGGATTGCAAGAGATCGGCGGCGGCTTGTTGTTCTCGATTCTCCGCGTTGTCCGGTTGATTGTCTAGTTGCCCCATTTGCATTTAACCTTTGATTAACCTCACCGCTTTGAGTCGGATGATGAATTTTAGCCACGCAAACGTAGAGCGTCAAGTCTTTTGATGTCTCTTAATGTACCGCTTATTGGTCTTATACCCAATCCGCTTTGGGAATTCATGCCAGATCTAATTTTTGCACGAGTGTAGTGAGATTACACCGGGCATAGCCTACGACTTGAGGAGAGTGATCCTGTAGCTGGAAGAGAATTTTCAGCAGGGATTGAGAGAGGGAATTGCCATACACACGAAATAATTGTTCCTGGAGTTGACAGAGAATGCGATCGCCTGCAATATCATCAGTACCGGGGCGCATCAGCCAGTGGGTTCTCAAGACTTGGAGATGGCTGATATCGTCGCTTTGTGCAACCTGATTAATTTCTCTAACAGCGTGCTCAATTAATCGATCTGTTGCTACTTTCATGACCATGGGTTGCAGAGTAAACGAGGGTTCATCAGCGCTGAATCGTTTTTCTAGGAGCGATCGCGTCTCTAAAGCTGCAATTCCAAAAACGGCACTCAGATCAGAAGCATAGAGCAAATGGCTTTGCAATCGGCATAATGAGATTGGTTCCTGCCAAATGGCTAACCAGTAGGCAATTGATAGCTCAGATTCAGACAACCTGTCAAATTGCTGGTTAAGCAACGCTTCCAGGCGATCGCCTACAACGATAGTATTCTGACGGCGAAATGCGTTTACATTCCCGGCAAAAATCGACTGAATCAGCGGTATTATGGTTTTCAATGCCAATGGATTACCCCGGTACAGTTGCCACAGAGCCGATAGTCCGGGTTCTTTGCTGGTGAATCCTCCGGCTTGCAGTAATGCCATTGCATCAGCTTGTTCTAAGCCTTGCAAGGTTAAACAGCGAACCCATTTAGAGTTAGCTGCGATCGCGTCAAATCCAGGTAGTTGTTCGCGACTGGTAACTAGAATACAACTCTGATGGCGGTTGAGGCTCAAGGATTGCAACAATTTGCTGTAGTCCTCAATATCCTCTCTCTTGTGCACAACCGAATCGAGTCCATCAAGTACCAGTAGACAGCGACGCTGTTGTAAATGATGTCTGAGTTGCCTTATTCCTGACTGAATATCTTGAATAACGGTTGGTTCAAACGTATTCAGGATACTGTCGAGTAGCGTTAGCAGGGAGGGTTGGTAAGTTAGCGATCGCCAGAAGAGACAATCAAAGTCAGACTGGACGCGATCGCATAGAGCAACTGTGAGGGCGGTTTTGCCAATCCCACCCATGCCAACGATTGCCACGAGTTTACAATTGTCTGTAGTAATCCACTCCTCTAACTGATTTAACGGTTGAGTTCGTCCATAGAAATGATCCAGATCTGGTGCTTCATCCCAATCAATCAGGGGAGATTTAAGTGCGGGTACATTAGGGTTTAGGCTTTCGGGAAGTTGTGCGATCGCCTGCCAATCGCTGATACCCACAGCTTGACAGATAGCAATAAAGGCATCCTGTTGAATTCGTTCCCCGCGCCAAAAGCGGCGTAGAGTCGCTCTGGAGGTATGTGCATCCTCCCACCAACAAGCGGTGCTAGTTTTCGTCCAGCCGCGACGTTTCCTTGCTCGGTCTACAATAGTTAATCCTTCTGTGGATGCACAGAGCGAGTTATTCATAGTAGCATGATCGGTCAGGATAGTATCTGCCAAGAACTCAAGTTCTTGGCTAAAAGCTCAAGTCCATTAAAATGGACTAAAATCCCTATACTGTCTATTAATCATGGACTTTAGTTATGGGTTAATTTGGTAAAAAATGCAGGTTTACTTGTGTTTTATATCCCCCTATTGTCTAATAACTATCTATCACTTATTCAGATAAACTTGTTCACAGTCCTGTTCTATTGCTTGGCGCATTAACTTAACATCATCGGGTGGGATTGAACCTGCGAAATATAGTAATTGTCGCCCGAATACACCTTGAATTGTTGAACTGGCTAAAGCGTGGGCAAATTCAAGCACTCGCCACTGCAAATCTTGAGGCATCATTTTCAGTTGTTCAATTAGCTTATCCAGAATAGGTGTATCCATATTGCTCTGTTGTATACAATTCTCAACTCATTCTAGTTTAGCTAGGGGACTCTAGAGCGTCGATGCCATAATAGCAGTGGTAAAGAAAAAGTAATAAGTCAAAGAGTTACGCTGGCTTGGTATCTAAAGCACCATTCGTAGGGGCACGATACTATCGTGCCCTATTATATGTAGCTGAACCAGATTTTTTTAACATAGATCCAACCCAATGATTCAAATAACAAAATTTGCTAAAGATTTTACTCTGACTCTGGGAGAGTTGTTTGATTGGCTACTGGAGTAATAAGTTAGGAGGTGGTTGAATTTCTGGGCAGGTTGGAGGCGGTGAAAGAGAGTAGTCATTGGGGTGTCTCTGGATTGTTTTCTGAATCAGTTTCTTTTGGCGTCACGTCGAACATTATCTCGAAGGAAAGGGTAGGAATCAGGCGGCGGAGGACTTGCAGGTGTCCCTCGGCGTCACTTCGGCAGCGAAAGCGTCCGACGATGCGGGTGTGCATATTGGGCAGAGGGTTGATAATGCACCAGGGGAAAAGCTGTTGTTTGTAGCTCATGAGACTTTATTGGCGGTGAGGGTAGGTTGTTTGGCTAATGTGCGTTGAATGATGTTGAGGAGGGTTTGGCGCTGGGGTTCGTTGGTTTGGGGATGAAGTATCCAGGCGCTGATGGGGTCAGGTTGGTAGGTTAGGAGGTAGCACTCCTCGGTGTTTCTGCCAGTTCCTCTGTGATTGAGGGGGATAATTGTCCAAGCGGCTTGTTTGGGTCGCTTGCGGGTGATGTAGCCCTGTTTTTTGAAGGCGGTTTTTAGGGCAGCAATGTCTGTGGCGACGCGATGAGCTTCGGTCGCTTGGGATTTTTTCATGGATATTTGATTAAGATGAGACACTAACTAGGGAAAGACCAGCCAGTTAAGCTGTAACTTGACGGAACCAGCTAAACCTACTGGTCTTTATATCCTGTTAACAACATGAACTTTAGCTCCGGTTGATTGTCCTTGTCAAGAGCTAAAGTTCATGAATTTTAGTTCCGCTATGACTGATTCAAACGAAGGGAAATCTCAATTAAGACTATTCAGAGAAGCTGCGGGACTTACCCGAGCTGAACTTGGAAACCGTATGGGAGTTTCTGAGCGCCAGATTTACGACTGGGAAAACGGGGTCAAACTGCCAAGAGTGGATCGGGCAGTTGCTTTGGCTCGCGAGCTAGGAGTTTCAATTCAGACGGTCTGTAGTGCTTTAGGTATAGATGTCACTGGTGTTCCTGACGGTGATGGTGATTAAAACATCTGATAGTTTGTGTGAACATGACAGAAGAACAACGGCAAGAGCAAGAGTCTCCCCTGAAGCAGCGTAGAGATGAGTTGGGTCTAACTCAAAGGGATGTTGCTATGGCTGTCGATGTGTCTGTGCAGACAGTTAGCAACTGGGAGACAGGACGGTATAAGGAAGCGAAGTTAACTCTGCCGCAGGTAAAAGCACTCTGTCGAGTATTGTGCTGGAGTATCGATGACTTACCTGATGATTTGGCATCACCGCGATCGCGATCTGGAGATGAGTAGGAAAGGGATAAAAGCTCCTCTCCTGTCATCCATCGAGTTTACCTATTCCAATGAGCTGGTCTT
This sequence comes from Coleofasciculus sp. G1-WW12-02, assembly GCF_040219735.1. Lineage (NCBI taxonomy): Bacteria > Bacillati > Cyanobacteriota > Cyanophyceae > Coleofasciculales > Coleofasciculaceae > Coleofasciculus > Coleofasciculus sp. G1-WW12-02. The sequence continues at coordinate 15,182 of NZ_JAVJRX010000183.1, forward strand.
TCAATATGTTCTGGTAGAATAGTTTTGCTATCTCCGACTGCATCTTTAATCTGTGTTCTTGTGAGGTTCGCATCCTCTAAGAAAGCACCTTGGAGGTCTGCTTTGTACAGGATTGCCCATTGCAAATTGGCTCCCAAAAGATATGCCCCTTGCAGATCAGTTTCTATTAGGTTTGTCCCTTGCAAATTAGAATTGCCAAGGTTTACTTCCTTTAAGTTGGCTCTCCCAAGCTGTGCCCGTTGCAAGTTGGCTCTCTCAAGATATGCTCCTTGCAAATTAGCTTTTATTAAATTTGCCTTTTGTAGATTAGCTTCACAGAGGTTTGTTTTTTGTAGATTAGCTTTACGGAGGTTTGCACCTGCAATATTTACCTTGATTAAATCGAGTTTCTGGTTTTCCGGGTCTTTCTCTATGTCACGCCGTCCGATAACAGTAAGCGCTTCTTGAATATCATCAGGAATACCTGCCTCTCCTTGTCTCGGAGGAGCGTTCCTAACAAAAGCAGCTAAATATTCCATAACTGCCCAGTGGTCTTCTGGTTGGGAAGACTTAGCAAGTTTTCCTAGATAAGAAATTGCACCTATACGAACATGAATATGTTTACTCCCCAGTTGTTCAATTGCTTTAGAAAAGTACTCTAAAAACGCATTGGCTCCAATTAGGTGAGACGCATCTGGAGTATTTTTTTCTTGGTCTGATAAAGAATGATTGGGTTGAGATTGATCCAGTACTACCTGCTCAGGGCTTGGCTCACTTGCTAATGTACCAACTATTTTCTCTGATTCTTGGTTGGGTTTAGTGATCGCCTCTTCACTTTCAGCTAAACCAGAAGGAGACGATATTGTTTTTTCGGCTTCCAAGTCACTGTATCGAGCAATTTCTTCTAATAACTGTTGTTCTGTAATTCCTAAGCCTTTAGCAAGTTGCTGACGTGTTTTTTTTCTAGGTTCTGCAATTTCCTTACCTGGCTTTGGATTGACGAGCTTACTCACGTAGCTAGGGTCTAATCCTGCTTGCTTAGCAAACTGTCGATTGCTCAGTTCTTTTTCGTGCAGTAATAGTTTTAGAGCCGCTCCAAATAACTTAGCTTCTTTAGGCTTGTACATCTAAAGTTCAACCGTTGAATTTCAACCCGTGGCACATTTTCAACCTTCCGATTGAAAGGAACTTGCCTTTAGGATTGAGCTGTAATAAATTCGAGGAAATACAATGACAACTCAAACTACAGCCCAACCTATCACCGAAGTCCCCACGCAACCGCTCTCGCCTCCGTCCTTTCAAGGTGACAGCACCTTTTGGACAATTATGGTGATCGCTATCCTAGTTAAGGTAATTGTAGGCAATCCACCTGCAAACAAGCCACGCCAGTAATCTTCATCAAGCTATAAGTAGGGTGGGCAATGCCCACCTTACCCCTTCAAGAAGTTGCTAATGCGGATTAATTCACTCGAAATGAAGTGCGGCTAAGACTGCGATCGCATTCTCATGAGCTGGGGAATTAACTCCCACTGTAAGTAGCAACAGTCCTCTTGCATAGACTAGGTAAAATTTCCAGTCCACTTCAGTGGACTTAAGCTATTAGCCCGGAGTTTAAACTCCGGGCAGAATTTTATCAAGCCACTGGAGGATGCTCACCCTGCCTATCCAACCAACTCACCAAATCCTCCACTCCAGAAAAATCCAACAACGCCTCGGCCAATGCTTCCACTTGCTCCAGCGATAGCGCTTCAACCTTTGCTTGGAGTTCTGGACTCATTACCCCAACTCGACGATTGAGCAAACGGAGAACCAGCGCTACTCCCTCTCGTTGCCTTCCTTCCTCCAGCGCTTCCCGATAGACTCGCGTCTGCTTCAACTCACTCAATCCAAACATTGCTGCAATCTCCTGCCGACTCAATTGCGGAAATTTATAAACCACAATAGTTTCAATTAACTCTATTATCGCTTCTTGCGACAAGCTCACTGGCTCTGTTTGCTGTACCCGTGCGAGCAACTGCTTCGCTTGTGCCACTGCCTGTTCTTCAGGTTCAACAATGAGCCGCACCAATCCAACCTCTACCGATAACTCCTGTATGTCCCCCAATTCATCAAGATAGATGTGTTGTACCTGAGGGCTATTGAGTAGAACCCGATAAGGTTGGGTGTCAGTCGGCTCTTGACTTCGCGTTGGATAAAGGGCAACGGCTCGCCAATCGACAATCTGAGGATTTTGGTTCAAAAACAGAAATACTTCTGCAAATAAGCGTCGGTAGAGTTGCTCGTCTTTTTGAAATTGAACTTCGACAAAGTAAGCAATGGGATTGGGAACATCCTGAGGGGGTAAGAAAACGCCATCAATGCGGAAGGCAGTTTGCTTGAGTTCTACTGAGCGAAAGACATAACCTTGGGCTTGAGCTGGAGACTGTCCAATCAGCTCAAAAAAGATAGTCGGCGCACTTTGAAACAGTCGATAGAATAGGGAATCAGTTTTCACTGCTACAGGCACTGTTAAGGGCTAGACGAGTTGATTTTACATCAAGTCCACGATTGAGCGTAAATTAGTAATATATTATCTAAATTCCCATACCTTTACAAAGCGCTTCAATAGATTTCATAGACAAATAAAGCTTCATGGGTTCCTGCCTAAACTGCTGAAAGCCATACTTGATATAAAACCCCAAAGCCTTCTCATCCAAAGCTTCCGCTACTACAGCCAGAGATGCAACTTGCGCCGTAGAATCCAATGACTTATGAAGAGCGTCTATTAACATTAGTTCGCCAAATCGCTTTCCTTGTTGGCTATTATCAACAGCCAGACGACCTAACAACGTAGCTGGCAATAAAGGGTAACGAGGTAAACGTTTCGCCAAGTCCTCATTTAGAACGGAAACATCAACCGTATAAGCCGAAAGAGTGTAGTAAGCTAAAACGCTCGTATCAGGCTCATCAATTAAAACGAATGCAGTTGCAATTCGCCGCTTAATATCTTGAGAGGCTTGTTTCCGGATGTAATTATCTAAACTGTCTCTCCCACAGCAGAAGTCTGAGCGGATATGCCTTCGACTATCAAGAGGCTCAATTTTGAGAACCATTATTCCCTAACTTGTTTATATCGTTGAGCAGCCGCTTTCAAAGCATCATTAGGCTTGGGAGGGTTGAGCAGCGCATTAACAAAAGCTTCACTATCCTCAACACTGAGTTTGAGGGTTTGATGCTGCTCGATAACTTTGCAAGCTGCTGCCTGAACGCTGGCAATTACAAAGTCAGTCAACGTGCGTCCCTCAAGATCGGCGGCTTTCTGCCAAAGCGCTTTAATTTCCGGATCGACACGAGCTTCTAGTCGTGCTACTGATTTGGGATTCGTTGCAGGAGCCATATCCACAGAACCGAGATTTTAACTGGGCGTTTCATTTCAATTCTATACGGCAAATCGCCGTATGTAAACTTCGCTACTGTTATGCTTCCCTTGACTCGATGTCATTTCGGCTCAACTTGTCAAGTTCTGATAATTTAAACGATTTTTTCTCCCATAACGGTTTAAATTTTTCAATCATAGTCTTGTCTCAACAAAACGTCATAATTGCTCGTTTTTTACCTCTTTTTGGCAAAAAGCTACGATTTTTCAGGGGTTACGGCAATTGTGAGAAGAGTGTGCGATTTTCAGGTATACTCTCTATGGTGGCTATTTTTTGGGCAAAAACAATCCAAGCACAGCTAAACCCCTTGAATCTTCGTAAAAACTTTGTATAGTTTATGATTCTTGTCTCACGCCCAATGTACCCTTGGACGCATGTATTTTGTTAAAGGGTTCTTCGGTACTTATTATGCTAAACTATCAACTAAATGCCAAAACAATAAAGCTCTTTTTTCAAAGTTATAAAAATTGGTAAATCCAAAACCACAACGTTTTATTACCTTTAATCTATTGTTAATTCCTTCGACG